>NZ_GG774811.1:0-15298 GCF_000163675.1 Bacteroides sp. D22
CCTTGATAGCCATCAATTGGAGTTCTGAATACTTCACCGGAATTCTCCCCATCTACTAAAATCAAAAGAGAGTTTGCAGCTACATATTTGCCGGAAGTCAAAGTCTTGGCATCACGCTCACCACGCAAATATTTGACATCAAGATTTATTCTTTCTATACCATTTTGCTTTTCACCATCAATCAACGAACATAGCATTTGCATAGGCGCAACAGCCCATCCATCAGGCAACTGCGTATAATGTCCGTTATCACAAGGTGTGAAGTCGGGATTTATGCGTTTTAACAACTCGAATGCTGGCTCGTCATTTGGATCTTGCGGTACAAGCTTACCGTGAATAGCAAGGTCAAGGATTTTGCTCTTGGTTTGCATAACGATTGTCTGTAAGCCTGTTTTGCCTTGTTCTATTTGGTCTATCAGAGCAAACCATTTCTCTATTTCTGCTACTATACGATATTGTTCAGCCAAAGGAGGTAATGGAATTTGTAAATCGGTAAAAATTCCTTTATGAACTCTTTGCTGCCCAACAACTCCTTTGAAATATTTTGTGCCCTCACTTATATACCATTGTGACTTAAAGAGATATAGATAGAATTTCGCATGAATGTTTAATGGACGCAGGATAACTAACTCAGTAGTTCCTGCGCCATAATTATTAGGGAGATTTTGAAATATCGTTGATTTGAGATTTTCAAAGCAAGGAGATATTTTTGCAATACCGATGTCTCCATTTTGAAAGTGGCAATATCCTTTTTTTACTTCCTTCCAAATGCGTTCCTCAAATTGATGATTCCCAGAAAATCCATCATTGACACAAGCCATAGGAATAAATCCGACACTTGTAGCATCTGTTATTTCAGATTTTGGATTAAGACAGAATAATTCTGAAACAGGTACAGACTGCCATCCCTCCGGCACCTCAAACGGCACATTCTCATAATGTGGCGTATGTGGTTTTAAAGTAATAAACAAAAGTGGTTTATTGCATGAGTATTATTAATAGCGACAATATTATTCTGTGTAATATAGATAGTAGGTATATTTCAATAAAAAAACAGAGGTGTTTACTATATTAAAATAACTATTCTGTATCTTTGTGACTTAAAAAGTAATTCACGGGCAGGTGATTTTGTTTTTATAAAGGTGTTTGTTCTGTTGTAGGGTGATTTTGATATATTGTTGAAAGAATTGGACATGATAAAATAAGATATTGGAAGGTGAATTAATGAAGAAAAGTTCTAATACTATTTGAGTATGATTGACAGAAGACAGATATATCAAGATTTTCAAGCTGCTTTTCCGAAAGAGCGTCTTGTAAAAATGACACTTACACAATATACAAATCTCGAAAGACAGAATTCGTTTTGCTATTGGGTTGAATCTAAAACATATGATTTAGGTTCTATTTGGGGTGGCTCTTCTTATAAGTTTGGTATTTATGAATATAGAAACAAACCCAATAAGAATGATTCTCGTATTGTTAGCAATGATAAATATGCTTGGTATAACAAATATGATAAACAGACTGCTGATGAAGCTTTTGCTATTGTCAGAAGCACTATATTTAAAATAGCAGAACATGCAGGCAAAGGTGAATTGGAAGCAATAGAGAAAATAGATGAGTTAGGCGATGCTTACAAATGGAAAATAGCATTTTTATATTCAGATGAGACTTTAATACCAGTATATAAGCGTGATATGTTGGTTAAGTTGGCTAGTTATTTTGGTATGTCTGTCACAAATAAAACTAAAATTTCTGATTTGCAAAGGTTCCTGATAGAACAGAAAGGCGAAAAAGACCTTTTCGAATTTTATGAGGAGTTACTAAATATTGTAAATGAATTAGATAGTTCAAATATGGAACATAAGATTTGGTTATACGCTCCGGGAGAAAATGCATCTAAGTGGGATGTGTGTTTATCTCAAAACATAATGTGTATTGGTTGGGATGATATGGGTAACCTTTTGGAATACTCTTCTAAGAAAGAAATGGCAACTAAATTGCAGGATATATATGGCAAGCCGGGATCCTCGTTTAAAAATGATAGTTTGGCATTATGGGAGTTTGCTTATGAGATGCAAGTGGGTGATATTGTTATAGTCAAAAAGGGACAGAATCAAATAATAGGGCGTGGTATTGTGAAAAGTGACTATACTTTTGATGATTCTTTCTCTGATTTTAAGCATGTTCGTAAAATGCAATGGACGAATGTCGGAGAATGGGAGACAGTAGGTAAGAATGTCCAAAAGACTTTGACCGATATAACCAAGCAGCCGGATTCTGTGAAATCTTTGGAGAAGCTATTTGAAAATAAATCTCAAAAACAATATTGGTGGCTTGTGGCAAGTCCTAAAATATGGAGCTTTTCGAAAACTCCGGTTGGCGAAATACAAGACTATACTCTTTATAATGATAGTGGAAATCAACGAAGGGTATTCCAAAATTTTATTGATGCAAAAGAAGGAGATGTTGTTATTGGCTATGAAGCTACTCCTGTTAAACAGGTGGTAGCTATTGCAGAAATAGCCAAATCTGCCGATGGACAAAAAATATATTTCAAAAAGATTGAGAGCTTATTGAATCCTGTTGATTATTCAGTTATAAAGGATATACCGGGATTAAGTGGCATGGAATTCCTGAAGAATAAGAACGGCTCGTTTTTCAAACTGACAAAAGACGAGTATAACATATTGATGAAATTAATACGTGGCGGAAATCCTATGCATAATCCTCAATATTCCGAAACAATTTTTTTGGATAATGTATTTATAAAATCAGACGAGTATAACAAATTGAGAAACCTGTTGTTGGCAAAGAAAAATGTCATATTACAAGGCGCTCCGGGTGTTGGTAAAACGTATTCGGCTAGGCGTCTGGCTTATTCTATTATAGGGGAAGAAGATAGAACTAAAATAGAGTTCATTCAATTTCATCAGAATTATTCCTACGAGGATTTTGTGATGGGATATAAGCCAAAAGAAGATGGTGGTTTTGAACTTAGACGAGGGGTATTCTATAATTTCTGCCGGAAAGCCCAAAGTGATCCGGATAAGAAGTATTTCTTTATTATTGATGAAATTAATAGAGGAAATATGAGTAAGATTTTTGGTGAGTTACTGATGCTTATTGAAAAAGATTATCGGGGCGAAAAACATCAAATCCGTCTTGCATACAATGATGAGTATTTTTTTGTACCGGAGAATCTTTACATCATAGGTATGATGAATACGGCAGACCGTAGCCTGGCTATGATTGATTACGCTTTACGTCGTCGGTTCAGTTTCTTTGATATGGTGCCGGGATTTGATTCGGATGGTTTCAAAAAGTATCAGGAGAATCTTGATTGTGACGCCTTTAATAGGGTGATTGATGCCATCAAAGCTCTGAATGTTGAGATTGCTAAAGATGATTCACTCGGAAAAGGCTTTTGTATCGGTCATAGTTACTTCTGTAATCAGGAATCTATTGATGATATGTGGCTTGGAAATGTGATTGAATATGATATTGCTCCTATGTTACGCGAATATTGGTTTGACAATGATAAGAAATTCAAAGAAGAAACAGACAAATTATTGAGCCTGATAAAATGACAATAGACAAAGGTATATTCATTCGCAATATCTATTATATGTTGACTTATGCTTTTCAAGAGCTTAAGCAGAATAACTATGAAGAAATAGCAGGTGAAGAATTTGACGAGATTCATGATTTATTTGCCGAAATTCTAGTTCGTGGCATTTCGTATCAACTTAAGCAAGGGTTACATAAAGAATATATTTCCTGTCATGGTTCATTATCTACGTTAAAGGGCAAGCTTGATATAAATGGTACTATCAATAATTTGATGCGAAAACAACAGAAAATAGATTGTGAGTATGATGAATTATCAGAGAATAACAAATTTAATCAGATATTAAAGACGACTGTTCAATTCTTGCTGAAACATCCGAATGTCAAATCGGACAGGAAAGCTTCGTTGAAGCGTCTTATGCTTTTCTTTAGCAATGTAGAAGTTATTGATATTCCGACGATAAACTGGACTACTATGCGCTTTGATAGAAATTGTAAGACTTATCAGATGCTTCTATATATTTGTTATTTCATTCTCGACGGGATGTTAATGACTACGGAAAAGGGTACGTATAAAATGAGGGATTTCTCCGATGAACATATGTGCAGGCTTTACGAGAAGTTTGTTTTGGAATATTACCGAAAGCATTATCCGGAATTAAAAGCAAAGGCTACTCAAATAGACTGGAATATTGATAAAGAACAGTCTACTTCCAGCATTCTTCCTATAATGCGGACGGATATAACGTTGACATTTAAAGAGAGAACATTGATTATTGATACCAAATATTATAGTAAATCAATGCAATGTCAATTTGACAAGAGAACTATTCATTCTAATAACCTGTATCAAATTCATTCTTATGTAATGAATTATGATGTTAATCATGCTGGGAACGTGGATGGAATGTTGCTGTATGCCAAGACAGAAGAAGATATAACACCTGATGGACAGACGACATTTAGGGATGGGAATATCATATATTACCGGACACTTGATCTGAATCAGGATTTTGAGAATATCAAGAAACAATTGGATGGATTTCTAGTACATGGTCTATAACTATTATTGGTGTAATACTTCGCTTACCATGATATAACAGAGAAATCATCCCCTATCTAATTTATAGTAATATTTTATTAAAAATAAAACCATTATTACTTTCGATTCTAGATAAGTTACTCTATCTTTGTAAGGTAACACAAACAAAAGTGTAACCTTATATGAATCAAGACCATTGTTTAGTAGAACAGTTTGAAATGATATTTAGAGCTCATTTCTCTTCAGTGAAGTTTTTTATCAATATGTTTCTTAAATCGGAAGCAGATGCGGAAGATTTGGCTCAAGATGTATTTACCAAATTATGGACTAATTTTGAGACGTGGCAAAATAATGATGGAAAAGAAGGGTATATATACGCTATGGCAAAAAATGTTGCATTTGATTTTATCAAGCACAAAAGACTGGAAAATGATTATCGGGAGGAACAAATAAAGAAAAGTACAATTAAGGATTTGTTAGGCTTCTCAGATCCGTTAAATTCGCTTTATTATAAAGAAATGCAACTAATAATAAGAATGGCTCTTGAAAACTTTCCTGAACGTCGCAGAAGGATTTTTGAGATGAGCCGTTTCAATAATATGAGCAATCAGGAGATTGCATTATCCTTACATCTTTCTGTTCGTACAATAGAGCATCAGATATATTTGTCGCTTCAAGTTTTAAAGAGAATCATTTTAATTTTATTTTTCCTGTATTTTCTTTAAGTAGCTGGAATGTTTCAATCGTTATATATGAAATTTCAAAATCTAATATAACGATAACATGAAGAATTATTTTCAGAAAATATTATCCCTTTTTGCCCGACATAATTATTCGGAACAAACAAATCAAATGTTTTACAGGTGGTTGGTTGATAATGAATATGAAAAAGAAAAGGATGAAGCATTACAGGAGCTTTATCTAGAAGCAAGAAAAAAAGGAAAAGTATTCGACCTGGAGAAATCACTGGAACGTTGGAAGTTAGATAACAATCTTACACATGTTCAACCTCAGCAAAAGTCCGATAAAAAACTGTTTATGCGATTGTGGCAATCGGTAGCTGTTATATTATTAATAGTATCTATATCTTTAGGATATCTGCTTTGTAAGGCAGAAAAAGACAATTCAGGAATAACTCAGCAATGCATATCGGGCACTCAGATGAAGACCTTTTTTTTGCCTGACGGAAGTCGGGTAAGCATGAATTCGAGGAGTATGTTATTATATCCCGAACAATTTACAGGAAAGTACCGTAGTGTTTTTCTAATTGGCGAAGCTAATTTTAAAGTAAAAGCTAATAAAAACAAACCGTTTATTGTCAAAACCAATGATTTTCAAATAACAGCTTTGGGAACCGAGTTTAATGTATCCGCATATACTGAAGATAATAATGTTTTTACAACTCTAATAACAGGGAGTGTTCTTGTGGAATTTGACGACTTGGGCAAAAAGAAGTTGCTTAAGCCAAATGAACAATTGGTGTATAATAGGAAGAGCCGTCAAGATACTCTGACTTATCCTGATATGAAAGATGTGACAGCATGGCAAAAAGGTGAGTTGGTATTTAATCGAAAGACTATAACGGAGATTATAACGATATTGGAACGTAAGTACGATTGTAAGTTCTTTTATAATCAGCATAGCTTAAAGAATGATCGTTATAGTTTCAGGTTTAAAGATAATCCACCTTTGTCTGAAGTTATGGATGTTATTGTTGATGTAGCAGGAGATTTATGTTTTAAGATAGAACATGATAAATGCTATATTATGCAGAAATAATTTTGATATTAGAAAGTTAAAGCGGTGGAAGGTATGTCGAATAACTAAAACGGAGAAAGGAGGAATTATTAAGCTTTTAGAACGCATTACCTAAGCGAAATAGTAACCATATAAAAAGTAATACTATATGAAAAATTTGAAATACTTCTTGTTACTCGTTGTAGCAATGGTGGCAGGAACTTTGATCATAGGTTGCAGTAGTGATGACTACATGGGAGAGGCACAACAACAAGGTATTTCGCCAACTACTCGCGGCGTCAGCGACAAGATGCCGAAGTTGACTACTTATATTGAAACTAATGATGTAAATCCTCTAAATGCAGGAGAGTACTATTTTACAGGTACGGATCCGCAAGAGCAGGTGATTGATAATGTGATTCTGTTTGCTTCTAATATTCGGGGTGCGGCTAGTACTGTTCAATTGTATCATAACAATAATCAGTCTCATATATTGACCAATGCCGGTACGCTTATCGCTCCTTTACAACAGAAAGGTATCAGAGTCTCTTTAGGGCTGTTGGGTGATCACACCGGAGTGGGGTTCTGTAACTTGACACCGGCCATGATTGAAAGTTTTGCACAACAGATTGCCGCTTGTGTTAAGCAATACAATTTAGATGGTGTGGATTTTGATGATGAATATGCAGACTATTGGAAGGCACCTTCTAATTTGCCTTCACCAAGTACTATGATTTTTGGAAATCTTGTAAAAAGAGTGCGTCAGTTGTTGCCTGATAAACTGATTACAGTATTCAGTTTTGGTGGTTATACAAATTTTGATGCGACTACAATGAATGCCATTAGTTACATGTGGCCTGATTTCGGAGCGGATTGGAGTACTCCGGGCGGATTAGGGAATAGCAAATGGGCAAAGATGTCAATACACTGTACGGATGGTAGACCAAGTGCAGGCGTGATACAAAGTAGCGCTGCAAATTATAGTGGCTATGGCGCCATTATGATGTTCAATCTACGCGAGTCCGGTCAAACAAGCTTAATGAATAACTTTGCTTCAAGAGTTTGGGGAGGCAAGACCGTATCTCGTACGACGACTATCTATGCGAAGAATTATTAAGATATCAGGACGTTCCATGTGAATGAATTGAAGACTGGAAGTGATAGACTTTCAGAGAAGGACACTTCCGGTCTTTTATAAATTAACCTGAATATACAAACTGCAGATGCCTTTCATTTGTTGATAGGCACTGCTTAATAATAAAGATATATGTGAAAAAGTATCTATGCCAGAAATCTTTCTGCCTTGGATATGAAATCGAAAATTAAAACAGATAGACATGTGTTGCGAATAAAAAAGTTAGCAAACTAATACTTAAAATTCATGTTACACAGTTATACATTGAAAAATGATAAGAAGGTAAAAGGGATAAGATTTGTGTTGTTTTTATTTATGGTTGTAATACAAGCTACAGCTTTTGCCCAAGGTGGTATGAAAATTACTATTCAAAAAGAAAATATAACTGTTATTGAAGCACTGAAAGAAGTGGAGAAGCAATCAAAGCTTTCAGTAGGATATAACGATTCGCAATTAATTGATAAACCGGCTATCAATCTCAATTTGAAAAATGTTGATTTGGAAAAAGCCCTCTCGATTATCCTTAAAGGAACAGGATTTACTTATGGAATTAAAAGAAATTATATTAATATTATTCCTCAACCCAAAACAGGAGCTGTGGTTATTAAACAGGTAACAGGCAGGGTTGTTGATGAGAAAAATGAACCTCTGATAGGAGTAAATATACGGGTAGAAGGGACTGATGATGGAACTGTTACTGATTTGGAGGGTAAGTACGTCATAAAAGCTTCTATAGGTAGTATATTAAGCTTTACTTATATTGGCTATATTTCGTCTTATGTAAAAATAGCAGATAAGAATGTATACAATATACAAATGTCTGCTAACGTAGAGGCGCTAAATGAAGTCGTTGTAACTGCCTTGGGTATCAAGAGGGAACAAAAGGCTCTGAGTTACAATGTACAACAGGTAAAATCCGACCAGTTGACAAATGTCAAGGATGTAAACTTTATTAATAGCCTGAATGGCAAAGTCGCAGGAGTTAATATCAACAGTAGTTCTTCAGGAGTAGGTGGAGCTAGCAAGGTGGTGATGCGTGGTACAAAGTCGATAGAACAAAGCAGTAATGCATTGTATGTTATTGACGGTATTCCCATGTTTAATTTCGGAGGTGGCGGTAGTATGGAGAATGGTTCACAGGGAGTGACTGAGAGCATTGCCGACATCAATCCGGATGACATTGAAAGTATCTCAGTGCTGACTGGAGCAGCAGCTGCCGCCCTTTACGGAAGTAATGCGGCAAATGGAGCCATCGTTATTAATACGAAACGTGGCAAAGTTGGTAAATTGCAGGTTTCTGTGTCTAGTAATACCGAATTCGCTAAACCATTCGTACTTCCACATTTTCAAAATCGCTATGGTACAGGCAGTTCGGGAAAAGCAGGTAATTCTACTACGTTGAGTTGGGGGACTTTATTAAATGACGCATCTCGTAGAAACTATGAACCACGTGATTTCTTTGATACGGGGATAACTTATACCAATTCCGTTACATTATCAACGGGAACAGATAAGAATCAGACCTTCTTTTCTGCTGCTGCGGTTAATTCGGAAGGGATTGTACCGAACAACCGTTACAACCGTTTTAATTTCACCTTCCGTAACACTACAAACTTTCTGAATGACAGGATGAAGCTTGATGTAGGTGCAAGTTATATTATTCAGAATGACCGCAATATGACTAATCAAGGTGCTTACTCAAATCCGATAGTTCCTGTTTATTTGTTTCCACGTGGCGACGACTTTAATTTGATAAAAGTGTTCGAACGTTGGGATCCGGCCCGTAAGATTAAAACTATGTTTTGGCCTCAAGGGGAAGGAGACTTACGGATGCAGAATCCTTATTGGATCGCTTATCGCAATTTACGGACGAATGACAAGAAGCGTTATATGCTGTCTGCCTCTTTAAGTTATGATATTACAGACTGGCTGAATATTTCAGGGCGTGTTCGGGTTGATAATTCCAGTACCAAATATGAACAAAAATTATATGCAAGTTCCAATACTACTCTTACTGAAGGTAGTGCGCAGGGATTTTATGCTATATCTAAACCTGACGAAACACAAGTGTATGCTGATGCGTTGGCAAATATAAATAAACGTTTGGGTGATTATTCTATTGTGGTCAATATCGGGGCGAGCATCGTAGATAATAAGTATGACGAATTGAGTTATCGTGGACCGATACGTGCCAATGGTATTCCCAATGTTTTTAATGTGTTTGATCTTGACAATACTCAGAAGAAAGCACGTCAGGATGAATGGGAAGAGCAGACGCAGTCTATATTTGCCAGTGCTGAAGTAGGGTGGAAGAGTATGTTTTATCTTACGCTGACCGGACGTAATGACTGGGCGTCACAGTTGGCAAACTCATCTTCTACTTGTTTCTTTTACCCGTCAATTGGACTTTCGGCTGTCGTCTCTGAGATGGTGAAACTACCTTCTTTCGTTGATTATCTGAAAGTGCGCAGTTCGTTTAGTTCGGTGGGTATGCCTTATCCTCGTAACTTGACATCGCCTACTTTTGAGTATGACGAAACTACTCAAACGTGGAAGCCGAAAACACATTATCCCATTGGTGACCTTAAACCTGAACGGACCGATTCATGGGAATTTGGCTTGGATATGCGGCTTTTCAAGGACTTTAATCTCAGTTTGTCATGGTATTTGGCTAATACGTTTAATCAGACGTTCGATCCGAAAATTTCCGTATCATCCGGATATACTACCATTTACCTTCAAACAGGATATGTACGTAACCAGGGAGTAGAGCTTTCATTTGGTTACGGACATACATGGAAGAAAGATTTTCGCTGGCAAAGTAATTTTATATTAAGTCATAACAAGAACAAAATTATAGAATTGGTAAAGGACTATATACATCCGGAGACTGGTGAGCCTATAAATAAAGATCGGCTGGATGTAGGCGGACTCGGAAAGGCCAGATTCATATTGAAAACAGGAGGTTCGCTGGGTGACCTTTACACACAGTCTGATTTGAAGCGGGACGACAATGGAATGGTAGAAATTTCTCCTGCGGGTACATTAGTAACAGTGAATAATCGACCTGATATTAAATTAGGAAGTGTTTTCCCTAAATGTAATTTGGCATGGAACAATCAGTTTTCATGGAAAGGGTTTAATATCAGTGCTTTAGTTACTGCACGTATAGGTGGTATTGTTTATTCGGCTACTGCAGCGGCCATGGATCAATATGGGGTATCTGAAAGTTCGGCGGTTGCCCGTGATAATGGTGGGGTATTAGTGAATGGACGTAATAGGGTGGATGCGCAGACATGGTTCACGGCTATCGGTTCACAAAGTGGTCTGCCACAGTATTATACTTATAGTGCTACCAATATTCGATTGCAGGAGGCGGCTATCGGTTACACGCTTCCACGTAAATGGTTGCATGATGTATGCGATATTCAGTTGTCTGTTGTGGGACGCAATCTCTGTATGATTTATAATAAAGCTCCTTTTGATCCGGAAGCCGTTGCAACGACTGGTAACTATTATCAAGGGATCGACTTTTTCATGTTGCCGAGTACCCGTAATGTCGGTTTGAATGTGAAAATCAACTTTTAACAGATAAAAAGTAGTTACTATGAAATATATAACATCTATCATAAAATTGCTTTCGCTAGCGCTATTGCTTATTGTCGGTTACGCTTGTACGGATAATTTCGATAAAATCAACCGGAAGGATTATCAGGTTGACAAAGAAGAGCTGGGGCGTGAAAGTTATAACGTGGGCGCCAGTCTTAAAGGATTACAAGGGTTGGTGATTCCTACGGAAGAACATCTCTATCAGTTTGTTGAAGCACTTGGCACAGGTGCGTTTGCCGGTTACATTGGTTGTACTGTAGAATGGACGGCTAAGTTTGAAACGTATAATCCGCCAATAGATTGGCAA
This sequence comes from Bacteroides sp. D22, assembly GCF_000163675.1. Lineage (NCBI taxonomy): Bacteria > Pseudomonadati > Bacteroidota > Bacteroidia > Bacteroidales > Bacteroidaceae > Bacteroides > Bacteroides sp. D22. The sequence goes on from NZ_GG774811.1 coordinate 11,401, forward strand.
GAAGCTCCTTTTTCAGATTTAGTCACCCGTACTTATCCGTTTTATCGGGACTTGTTGGATAAAACAGACGATCCTGTGGCGTTGGCACTGGGGAAACTGTTTCGTGTGGTCATCATGCAGCGTGTGACAGATATGTACGGTCCGATTCCTTATTCAAAAATCATTTCTAAAACAGGTAAGGTTTCTCTTACCGTACCTTATGATTCGCAGGAAGAGGTATATAAGCAAATGTTCAGTGAATTGGACGAAGTGAGTGATGTCCTTAGGGATAATCTCAATTTGAGTGCGGAAGCTTTTCGTAAATTTGATGATGTATATCAAGGCGATCTTTCCAAATGGCTCAAATTTACTAATTCACTCAAATTGCGTATGGCCATGCGCTTGACTTATGTACCGGAAATGCAGGCGGAAATACAACGAATAGCCGAAGAAGCTGTAACGGCAGGCGTAATGACGGAAATAAATGATAACGCTTTCTTGAAAGTGGAAGAAAATAGGGTTGCTATGATTTTTAATGACTGGAATGACCAGCGTGCGGGGGCTGATATTATCTCATATATGAATGGTTATAAAGATCCGCGTCGGGAAAAGATGTTCACTACAGTGAAAATGATTGTATATGATGAAAACTTCCAACCGCAAGAGGTTGATGGATACGCGGGTATTCGTATTGGCATTGATGTGACTACCAAGGATGAGATGGTAAATGCATACAGCATACCGATTATCAGCAGTACCAGTCCTTTTTTATGGATGAATGCCGCAGAAATCACTTTCTTACGTGCCGAAGGTGCCTTGCGAGGCTGGAATATGGGTGGGGAAGCTAAAGATTTATATAATATGGCGATAGCTCTTTCTTTTGAACAATATGGTCTGTCGGGCTCTGAAACCTATGCGGAGAATTCGACTGACACTCCGGAAGCGTACAATGATCCGACATTTGCCTATACTGATTGGGAAGGTCCGAGAAGTACTATTACTATTGCTTGGGAAGATGGTGCGGATAATTTTGAACGTAATCTTGAACGTATCATCACTCAAAAATGGATTGCTAATTTCCCTTTAGGTGTTGAGTCATGGAGTGAACTCCGCCGTACAGGATATCCTCATCTTATGCCGGTTATAGAAAACAAAAGTGGTGGTAGCATCAGTTCCGAGCATATGATCCGTCGTTTGTGGTATCCGCCTACAGAATATACTGAAAATCTTTCGAATATCAATTTGGCGATAGGTATGTTAGGAGGTCCTGACAATGGGGGAACGAGATTGTGGTGGGATAAGAAATCTTATCTCAATTGACGAGAGAGTTTGAATACGAATAAAAGAATGAAAAAGAATTTATATGAAAACAATAATATATAAACAATTCATTTATAGTCTTCTGTTTTTAACGGCTTTTTTATTGCCTGTTGCTTGTGATGACTGGAATGAACCTGAAATTGTAGATATTGATATTAATAGTGCGAAAGAACAGAATCCGGAACTATGGGCGCGTTATATGCAGGCATTACGTACCTACAAACAAAGTAAACATTACTTGTCATATGCGCACTTTGATAATTCTCCGGAAAAATCGCTAAATGAAGGTAGTTATCTTCGGTCATTGCCGGATTCGTTGGATATTGTGACCTTGGGTAATTCTCATCAAATCTCAGATTATGATCGGGAGGATATCCCTCTATTGCAGGAAAAGAGTATCCGGGTGCTTTATTTGATAGATTATGTAGCTCACGCCTCTTCCTTAACAGATATCACGGCATTAAATAGTTGGTTGGATAAAGAAATTGCTACGTCGGCCGAACTCAATCTGGACGGATTTGCTTTTACCGGTCTTCCGCTCTATAATGGAACTGATGCTGAATTGGCATCGTATAAAGAGAAATCACGACTGATTGTTTCTAAATTATCTACTGCTACGGGACAGGATAATTTATTGGTATTGGAAGGAAATCCGGCTTTCGTTGATGAAGCAGACTTTGACAAATTGAATTATATTGTGTTGAATACTGCAGAGTTGACCAATGTTACCGATTTGAAATTGCAGGTGACGGGGATTCTTGCCAATAGTTTATTGTCTAAAGATAAATTATTGTTATCTGTTCAAATGGGCGGACAAGTAATTGATGAGACTGGTGTAAAACAAGAGGCTGTAACTTTAATGACTGACCGTGTGGTTGCTCTTGGTCCATTAGCTGGATTGGGAATTTATGCTATAGGCAATGATTATTATAGCCCGATAAGGAATTACGAGATTACACGAACGGCTATTCAACTAATGAACCCATCGAAATAAAAAAGAATTAATATGAAAAAGAATCTTATCATACATTTTATATTAGTATTGTTACTGAAAATAGGAGTAACAGGGTGTACCGAAGAGAGTATCTCAATGAATGCGGACAGAATGCCTGACGAGACGGCTATGGATAATATTGCAGGTGCCCTGCGTAACACAACTACATTGACTAATAAAGCATTTCTTGAGTTGACGGAAGGGGACGAATCTGCCACAGAGGAAATATTCTATTCACTGTCACAATCAGCCGGAAGCAGGTTGACTGTCACAGCCGTTGTAAACGAGAAGCTTGTAGAAGATTATAATGAGGAAAATAATTCCAAATTGAATACATTGCCGGCTGGGAATGTGCAGTTCGAAAATGGCGGAGTTCTTTCAATAGATGCTGGAGAACAAAAATCTGCCAAAATCAAATTTACTATATCCACAGCCGGACTGAATACTGATACTCCATATCTTTTGCCATTAACTATGGAAGAAATACCTGCTGGAGTAAAAGTGGATACTAAGAAACAGGTGCTTTATTATATTGTAAATATTCGGAAAAGAATAACGACTTGTTATCCTAATAACCAGTATGAACAAATAGATATGCCGCCAATGCTACCTGATGCATTTGTTGTTTTTTATGTGAATACTTCAACTTATCAACCGTTGATAGCTGATGTTTATGGAATTCAAAAAATTAATCAGATAGATTATACTCAAGCTTTACATAATATAGGTAGTATCGTGAATCTACGAATTGTGACAATGGACTATGAGTCTGCAACAGGACGTGCACTGCTCAATTTGAGTAGTGACATACGTGATGTGTTGGAAAAGGCGGATAAGTTTATTCGTCCGCTTCAGGAACACGGACGTAAAGTATGTCTTAGCATTGAAAATGGTAATAAAGGGTTTGGCTTTTGTAATTTAAACGATATGCAGCTTGCAGATTTTGTTCAACAGGTGAAAAATGTGGTAGAACTTTATCGTTTGGATGGAATAAATCTCTGGGACAAAGTGAGTACTTATAACAAGGAAGGTATGTTTGCTATGAATACAGTCTCTTATCCTAAACTAATAAAAGCATTGCGGGATGCACTTCCTGAAAAGTTGCTGACAGTTGTTGATAAAGGAGAAGCTACTGAATATTTTTATGATGTAAATCGATGTGGCGGCATTGAGGTAGGTAAGTATATAGACTATGCGTGGCATGCGTATGATAGTGGAAAAGAAGTGGTACAGATTATAGAACCATGGGACGCAGAGCATCCTTATAGTGAATATACTCGTAAACCTATTATAGGGCTGGCACCGGAATGTTATGGAAGTCTGGTTATTCCATTATATCCTTAATTCCGCAACACTATAATTTAACTTTATTTATAAGTTCCTGAGCAACAAAAAGTTGCTCAGGATTTTGCCATGTCAGATTTTTCACTTATCTTAGTGTTGCAATTCAAAACAAGCGTAAATCGTAACAAGACATGGCAAAGGTACAAATAAAATCTGAAAAACTCACACCTTTTGGAGGAATTTTTTCAATCATGGAGCAATTTGACTCCATGCTTTCACCTATTATCGACCAGACACTTGGTCAGAGATGCAGCAGTATCA
>NZ_GG774811.1:16565-21072 GCF_000163675.1 Bacteroides sp. D22
ACGTGCTGAATATCTATACAGAAAACCGGGCTTATGCAAGACCTTTCAAAACAGAATTCGGATAAGAATCCTTTCTTTCCGGTTAGAATCTGCGTATTACCTCAAGTCGCATCGTGGGGTAAGGGGATGGTGGCTACATATTGATGTTGTGCTGTTGCTTTTTACTGAAAGCTGCTACTAACGACTCATAAATCTACCCTTAATCGTGTATTGGATGATAGTTGCGGATTTTAGGTATATGAAAAAGGAGAAAATCCTTTGAGAGATAAATCGCAATATAGGATGGTGGATTGGAAAATGAATAAGCGTAAAAAAAATAATATTGTTGTATATGCGTTTGATCTTACAGCTAATGAGCAAAATATGTATGAAGGAATGGTGAACGATATCGCGATAGGAGATGGCATTAACGCTATGATGGATGATGGTGCTTATTGGGGGCAATCCATCTATCCTCCTTATGATTGGGGATTTATTTCCGGTGAGTATTCTTATACTTATAAACCGTTGGACTGGCTTTTGCGCCAGATGTATAATGTGTATTCAAAAGGATGGGTACGTCCGTCCGGAATGTGAGAAATAAAATGAATCTTAAAACTAAAGATATAATGAGTCTGATAATTCAAAACAAGAATATAATGAAAATAAGTAATAATTGTTTGGTCATGGTTTTCCTGTTATTAATAACAGGTTGTGACAACAAAGATTATACTAAGGAATCTCCTTTTGGTAATAGTGTATATATTGATGCGGCGAAAGTGAAGGATATAGCTAATTTTACATTTAATAATCTTAAACAGGATGGACAGCAACAGATTTCTGCTGTACTGGCATATCCTGCTGAGCAGGATATAGATGTCAGCTTTCGGACAGATCCTTCATTGATAAGTTATTATAATGCACGTTTAGGGAATAATTATGCAATGTTGGATGCTAAGTATTATAAGTTCTCCACCCAGCATGTTGTCATTCCTAAGGGAAGTGTAGATTCGGAAATGGTAACTATTGAATTTTCCAACCTGATAGACTTGGATATTGACACTAGCTTTCTATTACCTGTTACTATTGGAGAAGCATCAGGAGGGATGAGCATATTGGGCGGATCTAAAAATATCTGTTACATAGTGCGTCGTTCCAGTGCTATAACTACTGCTGTCAGTCTTGCTAACAATTATTTTGAGATACCGGGATTTGTTGCCGGTAGTCCTACTGCTAATGTAGTAAACGGATTGAAGCAACTTACTTTCGAAGCTGTTGTTCGAGTGAATAGATTTGATCCTCTTACTGAAATCTCATCCATTATGGGTATTGAGCAATATTGTTTGTTACGTTTTGGTGATTCTGGCTTTCCTAGACAGCAATTGCAATTTGCGGTTAATGAAATGAAATTTCCAAATGCCAATGATGGTAAACTGTTGCAACCTGGTGAGTGGTATCATGTTGCCGTTACTTATGACACGGAGACAAAGGCTGCTATTATGTATGTAGATGGTAAAGAGCAGAGCCGCATTGACGATTACGGAAATGGGGAAGCCATAAACCTTGGAAAACAGAAGAAAGGAGACTTTATGTTTAAGATAGGACACTCTTATGGAGACCCCGACGATATGAGTCGGCAATTAAATGGAGAGATTTGTGAAGTACGTATATGGAATGTGCTCCGTTCACAAGAAGAAATTTACAGGAATATGTATGATGTTGATCCCCAAACTACTGGTTTGAAAGCTTACTGGAAGTTCAACGAAGGTAAAGGAAATAACATTGCAAAAGACTTGACCGGTAATGGAAATGATGCTGTGGCTTATACAACTGCTATATGGCCGGAGGGGATTGAAGTACCGCAGAAAAATAAAGAGTAGCTTTCGGGAATAATATCTTGAAATGAAATTAGTGCAAATAAATCACCTTTGTTACATTGTGTTTCAAAGGTGATTTTTCTGTTTAGATTCAATTCTTTAAAATATCAGTCATTTTATCTTAGGCGATATATAATGTGCATTTGCTATAAGAATAATGCTTGGTGCTTTGGTTTTCTCGGATTTTATGTTCACCTTTGTATTGCATTACAATACTTAAGTCGTTTATATGTCTTAGGAGATCCTTAGTTGTCGTCAGTTGCAGGTATATATATACTTTGCAGTTAATGATAGTACGGCTCTGTGTTCCTCGTGTGGTAGGTTAATTACCCCACTCATATCCTAGGCTGCGGCTAATAGATTTGTAATGCAGCGGGGGATCAGGGTCGTATCTTTTTATTGAGATTTTTATATATCATTCTGTATTATTTTATAATAAAACATTGATTTTATTGGCTTTATAAGGAAATAGTCTTATCTTTGTAGGGCATTACATGTCTATTTTGCCGACTGGAAGCCAAGGAGCCTTTAGTCGTAAACGACTACGAACATATTTTTAATATGTTCGTAGTTTCGCGATATTACGGTTCTGTCCCCGTGTGGAGGGTTAATGCCCCCACTGTATCCTAGGCTTCGGCATAGATATGTAATGCAACGGGTCGGCAGGACCGTATTTTTTATATTGATTTAGAACTTGACTCTGTAAAGACCCTGTAAATGACCCTGTAAATGGGAAAATTTAGCAATATAAATATTATTTTATGTATCGCTTATCGTATTGATTGAGTAATGAAACGTGCGATATAGTTTAGTGATTATGCAAAGTACAATTCTCAAAGTTATGTTTTGACGTTCGGGATAAAACTCTTTTTCCTCTTACTGAACTATCTGAATTTTTCAGATAGTTGCATCTTCTTGTATTTCTTCTGATTCGTAATAATGGAAGTCTTTTTATCTTTTTGTATATTAATCTGAATATTGATTTGGGTAAGAGAGTGTACGTTAAATATAGTTATGGTTTGAGATGGTTATTCTAATGTAAATGTAATACTTCACTTAACTTATCTCCAATAATTTTCTTCTCATTACTACCAATAGTAGACAATCTCACCAATGAAATTCCGTACAATTCTAAAATACGATCTTTTTTAATATCACGTTCTGATTGACTTGTACCCGATTTATGGAATGTATAACTATCCGTCTCAATAGCCAATACCGGTTGTTTACTCACACGATTATAAATTAGAAAATCGATATGAGTATTTATATTTGCAGCATATTTACTTTCCTCTTCATTCAATAGAGAATAATCCTGGATCAACATATAGAGTGGTAAATGGCAAATGATATTCAAATGACGCATATTGATATTCTCTTTCAGGATATCTTCAAGTAATGCAAATGTAAGATTCTCGGAATCGTATTCGGATATTTTCTTGTGTTTCTTCAAATAGGCAATTTGGGCATCTGTGTATTGCTCATATAGATAATCGAATATAGAATGAATCTTACTGGAGTGCCATTGTTATATTCGATATAAGCAATCAAATCGCTGATATTGCAGTCTTTGGGTTGTTCGTTTCCCGATACGACTAAATAGAATTGTGACTTAGCCCGCGAAACAGCAACATTGAGCAGGTTTGGATCGTCGGAAAAGGAAGTGATGACATCGTCGACGGTAGTCATAATGATAGCATCCTTTTCTCTTCCCTGAAATTTATGGACTGTTGCGACATCAATATCCTCTTCAAGTGCGGATTTTACTGCATCTACTTGTTTGTTATATGGAGCTATGACGCCAATTTCATCTGTTTCATAAGATAGATTCGGTAGTACTTTCTGCCAGTCAATGTTAGTTATCTCTTAATTTAGCTTCTATCTCTTCAATGGTAGGCATGGTACCTTCCACTTTTTCGGGATAGAACTTCTCCAGATCATATTCGGAAATACCCAAAGGTTGGCTGCTCGACTCCAAAGCATACTGGGCTTGTATGCGGTCTTTCTCTTTGCAAATCAGTAAGCCGATGGTTGGGTTATCCCGTCCTTCCTTACGCAGCAAATGATTGCAAGCCACCACATATCCACCTAATTGACCGATGTCGGCAAAAGCAAATTTACCGATTTTTACCTCTACCACCACATAGCAGGAAAGCGAAAGATTATAAAAGAGCAAGTCGATAAAGTTTTCCGTTTCGCCTATTTCTAAACGATATTCTTTGCCCACATAAGCGAAACCCGTACCCAGTTCAATCAGGAATCGGGTAATGTTATTCAGTAGAGCATCTTTGAGCAATCGTTCATTGTAACGCCCAGTTATACCCGTGAAAGCAAAATTGTAGGGGTCTTTGGTTAACTCCTGTGCAAGGTCGCTCATCGCATCGGGCAATGTTTTTGTAAAGTTAGTCAGTGCCTTGCCCTGCCGCTCATAAAGGTCGGTGCTAATGAAATTGAGCAGCATACTACGACTCCAGCCGTTCTCCACCGTCTGGTGAACATAGAACAGAGCTTTGTCTATATCGTCTTTCACTTTATCCATTATCAAGCAATGGTGTCTCCATGGGACTTCAAATATTCCACCAACTTGGTGGAATAATTCCGTTTCATTTTTTCCACCAACTTGGTGGAAAGTTTTCAGAGCATCCTTATAA
>NZ_GG774811.1:21299-42530 GCF_000163675.1 Bacteroides sp. D22
CTCTTTGACAAACCAGCCGCATTGGGTATAGCTTCACGTAAATCTTTGCTCAATCGAGTGATAACACTTTCGCCCCAGCGTTCTTCTACGTGCAATTCAACAATGTCACGACCTAAAAGCCAGTTGAATTTCAACTGTTCCACATTTACTTTCACCGCTGCCTTTATTTGGCTTTGACGATAGCGACCGCAAAGGTCTTTCACCCATTGCAGATATTCTTTATCAAGTATGTTTATTGACTTGTTCATCGTAATCTATAATACTTCAGTTGCGTTAATTTTTAGTTCTTCTGACATCAGTTTTGGGAGAAGTGTGTCGCGTAGAATTGTTAACCTAATGCTTTCCTGTTCATTTCTTAGTATTTGGTCGAAATACGGTTTATTTATCTGCCTATTTTTGTAAAACAGATGATTCTTATTGTTATATGTATTGTATCTTATCCGCATTTTAATTAATGTATTTACGATGAGATAGTTTTTTGTCATTGTGATTAATGTTTATTTATGTACTCACTTTAAGTTCTTAGAAACTTTTAATGAGGTTGATGCAAAAGTAGAAAATAATTTCCATAGTGCTGTCGTACTTTAAATGAGAAGTAAATGTAGGCATTATTATTGATGTGATTGTTATAGTTGGAGTAAAATTTATTCTTTTGGTTGTTAGAATATGCAGAAACTCCTATTCTAAAAAAATATGATTTGCAATGAACATTCTAATGCAAGTTTAATACTTCACTTAACTTATCTCCAATAACTTTCTTCTCATTACTACCAATAGTAGACAATCTCACTAACGGAATTCCGTACAACTCTAAAATATGATTCTTTTTAATATCACGTTCTGACTGACTCGTCCCCGATTTGTGGAATGCATAACCATCCGTCTCAATAGCCAATACCGGTTGTTTACTCACACGATTATAAATTAGAAAATCAATATGAGTATTTATATTTTCAGCATATTTGCTTTCCTCTTCATTCAATAGAGAATAATCCTGAATCAACATATAGAGTGGTAAATGGCAAATGATATTCAAATGACGCATATTGATATTCTCTTTCAGAATATCTTCAAGTAAGGCGAATGTAAGATTCTCGGAATCGTATTCGGATATTTTCTTGTGTTTCTTCAAATAGGCAATTCGGGCATCTGTGTATTGCTCATATAGATAATCGAATATAGAATGAATCTTACTGGTGGAAACAGTGCCATTGTTATATTCGATATAAGCAATCAAATCGCTGATATTGCAGTCTTTGGGTTGTTCGTTTCCCGATACGACTAAATAGAATTGTGACTTAGCCCGCGAAACAGCAACATTGAGCAGGTTGGGATCGTCGGAAAAGGAAGTGATGACATCGTCGACAGTGGTCATAATGATAGCATCCTTTTCTCTTCCCTGAAACTTATGGACTGTTGCAACATCAATATCCTCTTCAAGTGCGGATTTTACTGCATCTACTTGTTTGTTATATGGAGCTATGACGCCAATTTCATCTGTTTCATAAGATAGATTCGGTAGTACTTCCTCTTTGATAACATCTATTTCCCGTTGATTCATGTGGCTGCGGGAGTGGTAACCTTTGGCTGTCCGTATGGCACAAATGACATCCTCTTCTCCTTTATCACGTGTCATGATGACGAGATCTCCACCATAAAATTTCTGATTACAGAAGTTGATGATTCGGGGATGGCATCGATAATGTTCCCGTAACAAGGTCTGTGGTACATTCGGAATAACTTTGCAGACAGATTGCAAAAAACTCATATTGGCACAGTCATATTCCGGCTTAATCAGGCAGGCATTAGCGATAAAGTTTAGCTTTTCCTTATCTTCTTCTGTGACTACATTGGGGAGTTGCATGGTGTCGCCGACAATGATTGCATTTTTAGCACATGACAAGGCTAAAGCTCCGGTCTCAACGGAAACCTGCGACGCTTCGTCCATAATGATATAATCATATACAGCATCTCGTTGCAGACTGCTTAATGATGAAAAGGTCGTACTTAATATAATAGGGTATTCTTTTTGTACCTCTCGCCAATTATTTCTTAGATCAGGGAGCGTAAAGATGGGCTTGTCATGGTTATTGCCATAGGTATGAAATAACTGATTCTTTAGATATTTCATTGATGTATCGGCCATTTGTCTAGCCATTTCTGTTGCATCTTTGTTGGCAAGTTCCTTTTCTAATGTGTCTATTTCAACTTCCAGCTCTGCATACTTTGTTTGGTAGAATAAGATTTGGAAGTCGGCGATAATCAAACTCATCTCCCGGTTATAAAAACTTTTATCGGGGATTTTACAAATCGCTTTGCTCCTGAATTTAAAGAAGAACCATTTCAACCGTTGAATAAAAGCAGCTATTCCCCGAAGACTTGATGATTGTTCTTTTTCTGCAAATTGCTGACATTCATTCCATAAATTCAGAAGGTCTGCCGAGCTGGAACTTTTCCGTTGTTGGAGAGTAAATTCTTTTGTTCCGAACTCTTGCAGATAATGTTGCCACTCTATTTTTAAAGCTTGTATTTCCTGTCTTGCCATGGCAAGGCGTTCCTGTTTGTAAAATATGCTTTTTAGTTCTTCGGTCTGATGATGTATCTGATTGAGAAATTGAGGTTGGTCGGCATCCGCATCATGCCATGACTCAAAGTTCTCCGGATATTGTTTTTCCTCTTCTTGAGTCTCGATGAATTTCTCTTTGTTAGCTGTGCTGCCAAGCAATGCAACAATGAATCCCATATCGTATTTGGATAACTTCTCAAGTACATTGACAATGGCGGAGTTATTATTAGATACTACCTGAACAGTCTTACCACGCACAAGGATATTGGCAATGATGTTCAGAATCGTTTGGGTCTTTCCAGTTCCCGGAGGTCCTTGCACAACACTGATTTGATTCTCAAAAGCTGCCTGGACTGCTTTTTGCTGGCTTGCATTACAACCGAAAGGAAAAATCAAGGTTGAGGCAGTCCGGGTCTGCATTTTATATTTTTGAGGATTCAGATATACAGCAATAGCTCTGTTGTTTGCGATGAAATGAATCTTTTCATATTGTTTTGCCAATAGCTTCGTTCCGTCATCAGCTTTCAATTCGTTCGCATCGGCAACTTTCTTCAAATATTCGAATATACTTTTCGAACGACTCTCTCCCAAGCATGATTCGATAATTTCTAAGTCTTTTTCTCTGTAATCATACTCTTTACCATTCAGAAAACGAATGTGCCAATAGTTGTGTGATCCGGCCTTAAAAATAGATAAGGCTTTGATGTTTGATAAAGTTCTCCCTTTACTGATTATTTGATAATTATTGGGGTCCGGTTTGTCCGGATCAGTCAGCCAAAGGACATTTTCTTCTTTGTAAGTATACGCACTGGGAACATTCCGGAATACTACCTTATAGTTGCCATTATGATTTTGGCAACTTTCTATTTCAGGAGTCTTGATTTGACCTTTTATAATAATCAGATTTTCGGAAGTATCTATCATAGGCTTGTGTGTAAATATAATAAGTCGTGCTGCTGTTTTTATTTATTATTTAGGATATAAAAGTAAGAATATTTTCCAGAATATCAAAGCTGAAGTAGAAAAAACAGTGAATGACTTTATTCAGCTTTGTATTGTTATAAATATAGAGTGAGATTCGGTTTGGGAGTATTGAACGTGATAAAAGAGATTTGTTTTGCCAATGAAATCATTATCTTTGCAAGGTATATATTAATGAACGAGGAGGATATTATGCTTGCATACACATATATTGAACACGGAAAGTTTGAATTGCAGGAGAAAGCAAGACCGGAAATAAAGGATTCACGGGATGCAGTCGTGCGTGTAACACTTGGTAGCATCTGCACCAGTGATCTTCATATTAAACATGGCAGTGTGCCGCGTGCTGTGCCCGGAATAACTGTCGGGCATGAGATGGTAGGTGTGGTAGAACAAGTAGGGGCTGATGTCACTTCGGTGAAGCCTGGTGACAGGGTGATTGTGAATGTCGAAACTTTCTGCGGTGAGTGTTTTTTCTGTAAGCATGGATATGTGAATAACTGTACTGATCCTAATGGCGGTTGGGCTTTAGGTTGTCGAATTGATGGCGGTCAGGCGGAATATGTCAGAGTTCCTTATGCGGATCAAGGTTTGAATCGTATTCCGGATACAGTGAGTGATGAACAAGCTTTGTTTGTCGGTGATGTGCTTGCAACAGGTTTTTGGGCAGCATGCATCTCGGAAATAACCGCGGAAGATACTGTTCTTATCATCGGTGCCGGACCTACCGGGATTTGTACTTTGTTGTGTGTGATGCTGAAGAAGCCAAAACGCATTATTATCTGTGAGAAGTCTCCTGAAAGAATTCGGTTTGTCCGCGAGCATTATCCTGATGTGTTGGTGACTGAACCGGAAAACTGCAAGGATTTTGTTCTCAAGAACAGTGACCATGGTGGAGCAGATGTTGTTTTGGAAGTGGCAGGGGGTGACGATTCCTTCCATTTGGCTTGGGATTGTGCCCGTCCTAATGCTATTGTCACGATTGTAGCCCTCTATGATAAACCACAACTTCTTCCTTTACCTGATATGTATGGCAAGAATTTGGTTTTTAAAACAGGTGGAGTGGATGGCTGCGATTGTAACGAGATTCTCATGCTGATTGAGGAAGGTAAAATTGATACTACTCCTCTTATTACACATCGATTTCCGTTGAATGAGATTGAGGAGGCCTATCGTATCTTTGAAAACAAATTAGATGGAGTTATTAAAGTAGCTATATCAGGAAATAAATAAAAATAGAATTTGTGTATGAAGAATATACTGATAGTAAGTAATAATGATATGTGCCGCAGTCGTATGGCACAGGAAATTTTGAACTCCTTTGGTAGAGGGATGAAGATTAGTACTGCCGGTATTTTGGCTGGAAATTCTGTCCCTGACGTTATTTGCCAAGTGATGGAACAAAATGGATATGACTTTTCGCGTAGAAAGCCCTGTGACGTTGCGACATATGCCCAACAGACGTGGGATTATGTCATTACCCTTTGTCCGGAAGCAGAGGAAGTGCAAAAGGAAATGCAGGGTGTAGTGAGAAAATACGTTTCTTTCAACTTTACAGATCCCTTTCAGGGAGGAATTCATGTAGAAGATGAGCAGGAAGAACGGGTTAGGGCACTATATGACATCATGCATAAAGAACTGTATGAGTTCTTTCGAAGTGAATTGATGGAAAAGTTGTTACCTCGCTGTTCCTGTGGCGCAAATACGTATTGTAGGTGTGAGTAGGAATATAAGTAAAATCATATATGTACATCATCCGGTGATGGTGGCAGATCTGTGTCATTTTGAACGCGAAGTTGCCAGAAAGCAATAGCGGATGCGGCGGCTACATTGAGAGAATCGACACCGTTTGCCATAGGAATGCGGACTACATAGTCCGCCTCATTGATTGTTTCGTTTTGAAGACCATCCCCCTCTGTTCCCATTACGATGGCTAACTTGGGTTCGGTTGCTAAGATAGGATTATCGATAGAGATTGATTTCTCCGTGAGTGCCATAGCGACTGTACGGAAACCCTGTTTACGCAACTCATTGGGAGAACCGTCCAACCAAGTCCATGGTATCAGGAAGACAGAACCCATCGAAACCCTGACTGCACGTCGGTTTAACGGATCACAAGAATTGCGTGTTAATAATATAGCATCTATCCCCAAGGCGGCTGCGGAACGGAAGATGGCTCCGATATTAGTAGCGTCTACCACGCCCTCAATGACTACGATCCGTCGAGCTTTCCGACACACCTCCTCTACACTTGGTAGTGCCCGACGACGCATGGCACAGAGGACACCGCGCGTCAGTGTATATCCGGTCAATGTGGCAAGTAACTTTCTTTCACCGGTATAGACAGGTATATCACCACAACGTTCAATGATGCCAGCGGCATCACCAGTGATATGCTTCTGTTCACACAAGAGGGCTAAAGGCTCATAACCAGCATTCAGAGCTACATGGATAACTTTGGGGCTTTCTGCAATAAGCAATCCCTTATCAGGCTCGATACGATTCCGTAATTGAGCTTCGGTGAGGGTACTGAATATTTCTACTCCGGAGTCTGTTAAGGATGATATTTCTATAATGGGCATAGTGATTTCTTTAAACGATCTATTTTATTGCAGCAATGATAGTATGCGCTTCTTACTTACCGATGCAAAAATGTTGAAAGATATTTTGAAGCACCATATCATTCGTAACCTCCCCCGCTATGTCCGAAATAAAGAAGATACACTCTCGTATGTCTTGCGAAAGAAAATCCCCGGAAATCTGCGAATCAAGTCCGTTTTGTACTCTATGAATAGCTTCCAAAGCTTTGTTTAAAGCTTCGTAATGTCTTACGTTTGTCACAATAATATCATTCTGTGTCACTGTAGGCAAGTGTGCGGCATCAATAAGCATTTTTTGTAGCTCACTTGTATTCTTTCGTTGTTTGGCCGAGATGAAAATAGATTCCGTAGATTCTTTGGGGAAGTCTTTTAATAAAGATAATACATTCTCTTTCTGTTTATCTTCAATCAAATCAGCCTTATTGAATACAACAATCAAATGTTTTCCTTCGCAACGTGGAATTATTTTCTCCGATAACTGTTCAATTTGAGAAGCGGCATTCACAGCATCTACCATCCAAAGAACAATCTCCGCCTGATCCAACTTCTGAAAAGTACGTTCAATACCCAAACTTTCAATCGTGTCATTGGTTTCCCGGATTCCGGCGGTATCAATGAACCGGAAAGTGATTCCTCCGATATTGACAGTATCTTCGATTACATCACGTGTTGTCCCGTGAATATCACTGACAATGGCTTTATCCTCATTCAATAATACATTCAGTAAAGTCGATTTTCCGGCATTTGTTTCACCGATGATAGCTACGGGAACACCATTCTTAATGGCGTTGCCGACACTAAATGAATGAGCCAACCGCGAAATGACCTGTTCAATTTCATCTGCCAGTTTCCTTAATGCCGAACGATCGGCAAATTCCACATCCTCTTCGCTGAAATCCAACTCCAATTCAATCATGGAAGTGAAATTCAACAACTTGTTGCGTAGATCTGTCAGCTCTTTACTGAATCCACCCCGCATCTGGCTCATTGCCAATCGGTGAGTGGCAGCAGATGAAGAAGCAATCAAGTCCGCCACAGCTTCTGCCTGACTTAAATCCATTTTTCCATTGAGGAAAGCACGTTGCGTATATTCTCCCGGCTGGGCCATGCGGCAACCGTTTTTAATAAGCAACTGCATTACCTGTTGAAGAATATAAGTGGAACCATGACACGTGATTTCCGTACTGTCTTCTCCCGTATACGAATGAGGAGCACGGAAAAGGCTGACGAGCACTTCATCAATCATCTCGTCTTCGTCATAAATACGCCCGAATGTCAAAGTATATGGTTTTTGTTCGCTCAATAATTTGCCAGCTTTGGCTGGCTTGAAGATGCTGCCGGTAATAGAAATAGCTTCCGGACCGGAAACGCGGATGCTTCCGATAGCACCGCCTTGAGCGGTAGCGATGGCACAGATAGTATCTTGAATCATTGTTTTTTCTTTTTGGATGAGCAAAGATAATTGTTTCTAAGTAAAAAACAGAAAATTGAGCACAACTTGTGCTTTATTTGTTTATATTTGCTGCCATGCAGTGGTACACCAAACAAAATAAAACAATAATGCTTATGGAACCAGCGATTAATTTATATTCTTCCAATGAAAAGAGTGAACTCATACGGGAGAACTCACAAGAAATACTTTCTGTCCTTGCAGCTCATCAAATAGCTTTGTGGGAATATGATATCATTACGGGCAAATGCTCCTTTTCAAACGATTATTTTTTTACACTGGGATTAAAGGATGCCGGGATCATTTTTGAAGATATAGATGATTTCTATCGGTTTATTCATCCGGAAGATATTGAATTCTATAAACAAGCCTTTGCAGAAATGCTTTCATCAGACTCTAAGACCTCACAAATTAGAGTTCGTTGTATAAGTGAACAAGGGAAAGTAATTTGGCTGGAAGATCATTTTCTGTCTTACAAAGAGAGTTGCGAAAGTCATCCGGGTAAACTGCTGGCATATACGGTGAACGTCACTTCACAATGCGAAAAGGAGCAACATATCAAATATCTGGAAGAGTATAATCGCAAAATAATTGAAGCATTGCCGGAATTCATTTTTATTTTTGATGATAATTTCTTTATTACCGATGTCCTGATGGCACCGGGAACGATATTGCTTCACCCTGTGGAAGTGCTACGCGGAGCAGATGGACGATCTATTTATTCACCGGAGGTTAGCGACTTGTTTATTTGTAACATTAGGGAATGTTTGCGTGATGGTAAGTTGAAGGAAATAGAATATCCGCTTGAAGTGGATGGAAGTCTGCATTATTTTCAGGCACGTATCGCCCCCTTTGAAGGAAACAGGGTACTTGCGTTGATACATGATATCGGAGACCGGATTCAGCGTTCGCAGGAATTGATCGAAGCTAAACGTCGTGCGGAAGATGCTGATAAAATGAAGTCGGTCTTTTTAGCTAATATGAGCCATGAAATTCGTACTCCGTTGAATGCTATTGTCGGTTTTTCGGAGATTATCGCAGTGACAGAAAGTGAAGAAGAGAAAATGGAGTATCTGGAAATTATTCAGAGAAATAGCAACCTGTTACTGCAGTTGATTAATGATATTTTAGACCTTTCCCGTATTGAATCCGGCAAATCGGAAATGCATTTCCAGCAGGTTGAGATCGCAGGACTAGTGGAAGAAGTGGAAAAAGTGCACCAGCTGAAGATGAAGTCGAATGTAGAATTGAAAGTGATTCGTCCCGAAGGAGAATACTGGACTTCTACTGATCGTAACCGTGTGATGCAGGTATTGTTCAATTTCTTGTCGAACGCGATTAAAAATACGGAAAAGGGAAGTATAACTTTAGGCTTGAAACATGAAGGACCCTGGCTGAAACTGTATGTCAGCGATACGGGTTGCGGTATATCCAAAGAGAAACTCCCTCAAATTTTCACCCGGTTTGAGAAACTGAATGATTTTGTGCAAGGCACCGGATTAGGGCTTTCAATTTGTAAAAGCATTGTAGAACGACTGGGCGGCCGTATCGAAGTAACTTCAGAATTAGGGCAGGGGAGTATGTTTGCACTCTATTTACCCTATCAGGAAATACCGAAGGAGGTTGCCGAAAGAAGACTTCCGCATAAGAAGAATGTCGATGAGGATAAACGTAAAAAGATATTGGTGGTAGAAGACATTGAGTCGAACTTTGTCCAACTTAATATTTTTCTGAATAAGGAATATATTATTTCATGGGTACGCAATGGACAGGAAGCCATCAATAGTTTTATCCGCGAAAAGCCGGATTTGATTCTGATGGATATTCGTATGCCGATCATGGACGGTATTCAAGCCACTGAAAAGATCCGTACTATTTCTCTGACTGTGCCTATTATTGCAGTGACCGCGTATGCTTTCTATACTGAACAGCAACAGGCTATTCAGGCAGGATGCAACGCTGTTATCTCAAAGCCCTATTCTTTGGAAAGGTTGAAAGAGACAATAGAATCTTATATCGGATAATTAATTTTCTAAAAGAGAACTAACATTCTGAATGTTGTAGTGTTATTTATTATATAGTAGTAACATTATAATATATTAGAATATGGAGAAAGTGAAAAAGATAGTCCTTATCGGGGCAAGCGGCTTTGTGGGCTCTGCCCTTCTGAATGAAGCATTGAATCGTGGTTTCGAGGTTACGGCAGTGGTTCGTCATCCGGAAAAGATAAAGATAGAGAATGAAAATCTGAAAGTGGTGAAAGCCGATGTCTCCGCGCTTGATGAAGTGGCTGCCGTTTGTAAGGGTGCAGATGCTGTTATTAGTGCATTCAATCCGGGATGGAATAATCCTGATATATACGATGAAACAATCAAAGTTTATCTGACCATTATTGATGGAGTGAAGAAAGCGGGTGTTAATCGTTTTTTGATGGTGGGCGGTGCCGGTTCTTTGTTTATCGCTCCGGGCTTGCGTCTGATGGATTCCGGTGAAGTACCCGAAAATATATTGCCGGGAGTGAAAGCTCTAGGAGAGTTTTATCTGAACTTTTTAAAGAAAGAAAAAGAAATAGACTGGGTATTTTTCTCTCCGGCAGCGGATATGCGTCCGGGAGTACGTACAGGACGTTATCGGTTGGGAAAAGATGATATGATTGTAGATATTGTAGGAAACAGCCATATCTCTGTTGAAGATTATGCCGCCGCCATGATTGATGAACTGGAATATCCGAAACACCACCAGGAGAGATTTACGATTGGTTATTAATAAAAAAACAATGGCTTGAATCTATACATATTATCAGTGAAAGATTCAAGCCATTATACATTCTTTTAATTGCAATTTTATTCTTTCGATTACAATTTAACTCTCCTAAATATAGATTTATATCCTGTCAAGTACTGTCTTAATTAGCGTATCGATTGTATTCTTATATCCGGTGTTGGCCTCTTTGATAAGTCGGTTGGCTATCACCATGCAGACGGTCATTGCCTTGTGTCCCATCAACCGGCTAAGTCCTGCCAAAGCCGAACTTTCCATTTCGAAGTTGGTAATTTTGTAACCTTTATATTCGAACGCTTCAATCTTATCATTCTGTTTCGGGTCTGCTAACGGGATACGAAGTTCACGTCCTTGAGGACCGAAGAAACCTCCGGCAGCGATTGTCACTCCACGTACCATGTCGTCTTTGGCGATCCGGTCAATCAATTCTTCATTGGCATCAATGACGTAAGGAGCAGGAGCGCACATATTTCCCGACCAACCCATGTGATTGAGGAAAGCACGTTCGAAAGGCAAATCGCATACGGCATTACGTCCGGCATAGAAATTCAGTAACCCGTCGAAACCGATGGACTTTTGCGAACATACAAAAGTTCCGACAGGCGTATTGGGTTGTAGGCCGCCACATGTGCCGATACGCACTAATTCCAGTTGGCGGAACTGATCCTTTTCTTCACGGGTGACAAAGTCGATATTGGCGAGTGCATCTAATTCATTCATTACGATGTCGATGTTATCGCAACCGATTCCTGTAGAGACTACCGTAATCCGTTTACCTTTGTAAGTACCCGTGATGGTTTTGAATTCGCGGCTTTCCACTTCACATTCTTTGTTTTCGAAATGAGAAGCTACGAGTGCTACACGTCCGGGGTCACCTACTAGGATTACTTTATCTGCCAACCATTCGGGTTTTACGTGAAGATGGAATACTGAACCGTCTTCATTGATTATCAATTCAGAGGATGGAAAGTACTTTTTCATGTCATTGAAAGGTTTTAGTTTTATAATAGGATTGTATCTATAAATAGAAACGCCGGAACCGGATTTAAGTTCAGAAGAAGTCTCTTTCTTTTTCCATAGAAAAGGAGAGAACGTCTTGCGACTGAAATGAAATCGGATTCCGGCGTTTGTGAACGATTATTTGCTCAATGGCTGATTGCCAGCATTGCCTGTTGTCGGCTTGGCGATATTCTCACGCATGGAAGTATCAGCTTCGATATTCTTCATGCGATAATAATCCATGATGCCTAAGTTTCCACTGCGGAAAGCTTCAGCCATTGCTTTAGGAACTTCAGCTTCTGCTTCAATCACTTTGGCACGAGCTTCCTGTGCTTTTGCTTTCATTTCCTGTTCGGAAGCTACTGCCATAGCACGGCGCTCTTCAGCTTTTGCCTGTGCAATATTCTTATCTGCATTAGCCTGATCGATTTGCAGAGCCGCACCGATGTTCTTACCTATGTCGATGTCCGCAATATCAATAGACAGAATCTCGAAAGCAGTTCCTGCGTCCAGACCTTTACGAAGTACAAGTTTAGAGATAGAATCCGGATTCTCCAATACCGATTTATGGTTTTCAGAAGAACCGATAGACGAAACGATACCTTCACCTACACGGGCAAGGATCGTATCTTCACCTGCACCACCGACCAGCTGGCGGATATTGGCACGTACTGTAACACGAGCCTTAGCTATCAACTGGATACCGTCTTTCGCAACAGCCGTTACAGGAGGAGTATCAATCACTTTCGGGTTTACAGACATCTGTACAGCTTCGAATACGTCACGTCCTGCCAGGTCGATAGCAGTAGCCATCTGGAAAGGCAATTCGATGTTGGCTTTCGATGCCGATACTAAGGCGTGAACTACCTTTTCTACGTGTCCGCCAGCCAGATAATGGGCTTCCAGTTCGTCGCGGGTGATATTTTTCAGACCGGCTTTGTGGGCTTCGATCATTCCCGGAACGATGATATACGGCGGAACGTTACGTATACGCATTAAGAATAGTTGTATCAGCGAGATGTTAACTCCCGAAACTTTAGCCGACAACCAAAGGAAGAACGGCACGTAATGGAAAAATATTATCAAGAAGATAATACCTCCGGCTATCAGAAAGATAGGCAAGTAGAAAGATGATTCCATTGATGTTTTTATTAAGTGAATATTATTCTTTGTGTTTCTCAACCATGATTGTACCGTCGGTGATCCGGCTTACGATTATCGGAGTCTTCTCATTGAGGAACCCGTCTATTGACTTTACCTCTACAATTTTTCCGTTAATCTCGGCATAACCGATTTGTGCCAGGCGGGTAGTACTGATTCCTATATCACCCACTTTGACGCTATCTTCTGCGCTACGGTCTATTTTTGAATCGATATCTTTTTTCAACGCCAGTTTGTCCAGCATTTTCGATCGCATAAACCAAATCAGTGATCCGATGCAGGCAACCGTTGATATGCCAAGAGTGACAAATCCTCCTGCCATACCTAAATTGGTGAATGCATAGTAGTTGGCATACAGGATGCAAACCAATGCAGAAATTCCGGCCAGACTAATGCCCGGGATGACGAACAGTTCTACCAGAAACAGTATGACTGCGGCAATAATGAGAACGGCGATAATGAGTATATCCATAGTTCAGAGTTATTATTTATTTTGTTTTTTCTGCATTACGTACATTCACTTCGAGAGCATCGAGTTCTTCGGACATTTGCAGTATCCGCTTTTCGAGGTCGAGAATGGCAGGAGCCATTTTGGCTTTTCCCTGTTGGTTGGCACCGGCATATTGTTGACGAAGGCCGTTCAGCTTTTCTTCTTGTTGATAATAGTCTTTTTCCATCTGCTGATAGCGTTGGAAAAGTGTCTTGGCTTTTGCGGATTTAAAGTCGCTCATCAGATAGTAAGTCGTATGGTCGTCAATGACAAACTCAAAGTCCATGGCACGGCGTTCTTTGGGCTTATGACTGATAGCAGCTTTCAATCGTTGCAGTGCTTCGGTAACCGCTTGTTTATCCTTCCAGGTTTCTTTCAGCGAATGAATCTGTGCCAGACGAATGATCTCTTGCTGCTCCATTGCTTCATAATTATAAGTCTGTTTGGAAGTGTTAGGGATGAATACATAAATACATATCTTTCCTTCCGGTTGGAAACGGTCGGAAGCAAACCATCCGAGGTTGTTGTATTCATCGATGACGTACATATAATCGTTGTACGGCGAGTTGAACGGCATACCCACATTTTCCGGAACAAGATAAGTGTCGGTATTCGTGTTGTAGCGAGTGACAAAAATATCATAGCCACCCAATCCCTCGCCATCGCTGGCGTAATAAACGGTGACTCCATCCGATAGAACAAACGGATAATTCGCATTCCCGGAAGCATTGATACTACCCGGTAACGGACGTCCGTCACTCCATTCATTCAACAACTTGTTCTTTGAAAAGATATCAAGATTACCTTTCTCGCCCTTTTCGCTATAATAAATTTTATTTCCGATTTCTGTTTCATAAACAGTTCCCGGATGATCTCCTTCTGTCTTGAAGAATTCATTGAAAGTAAACAGTTTGCCCGATTCTTCGCTGATCTTGTAAGCGTTCAGGAAAGTTGCTTTGTCCACAACGAAACTGTCGATGATACATACTTCCTCAACCCCCTTCAACATACGAAGGTCAGATTTGCTTTTCTCCAGAAGTTTCTCCGCTTCTTCCGTCGGTTTCTTGCGTTTACTTAAGTCTGCGATGTATTCTTCAAAGCAGTTCACTGCGTCTTCAAAGCGGTACGTCTCATTATATGCTTGTCCCAAATAGAGTTGTCCACCGGTGATACGTTTCTTTACCGCTATTTCAAGAGGTTTCACCGCCTCTTCCGCCTCTCCGGTTTTCAGGCAACATACGCCATACCAATAATTATAATTCCCGTTCGACGGTTGTGATTTAGTATACTTCTTAAAAACTGGTTTGGCTTGTTCGTACTCACCTTTGGTAAATAAGGTGCGTGCCTGTTCCAACGTTTGTGCAGAGACTTCGCAAAGGAAGAGGCTGCAAATTAAAAATAGAATATATTTTCCTTTCATCGTTTTGAGCGTTTATGAGTGACGGGTAGATTGAAAACATCGCTGCTTTCGGGCACCGGTCCATTTATCAATTGTTCAAAAGTACAAATTTATTAGAAATAAACCCTTTTTCAGTGATTCTATTATGTTAATTCTTCTTTAAATCATTCTTTTCGCTTACTTTTGCAGCCGATTTTTAAAGATATGACACAATTTACGGAAGAAGAGAAAACCATTCGCCGCATTGAACGGCGGTTTAATAAAGGAGTGGTGCAATATGGATTGATAGAAGAAGGAGACAAAATCCTTATCGGACTGTCGGGAGGAAAGGATTCGTTGGCGCTTGTGGAACTGTTGGGGAGACGCGCACGTATCTATAAACCTCGCTTTTCTGTCGTTGCCGTCCATGTAGTGATGAAGAATATTCCTTATCAGAGTGATACGGAATATTTGAAAGCGCACTGTGAGACGTATGGAGTTCCCTTTGTGCAGTATGAGACTGCCTTTGATCCTGCTACCGACACACGTAAATCTCCCTGTTTCCTCTGTTCATGGAACCGTCGGAAAGCCCTGTTCACAGTTGCCAAGGAACACGGATGCAATAAAATCGCTCTCGGTCACCATATGGATGATATTTTGGAAACTTTATTGATGAATATCACTTATCAGGGAGCTTTCAGTACAATGCCGCCCCGGTTGATGATGAAGAAGTTTGATATGACAATTATTCGTCCGATGTGTCTGGTCCATGAAGCTGATTTGGTAGAATTGGCAGCTTTGCGTCATTATCAGAAGCAAGTGAAGAATTGTCCTTATGAATCGCAGTCCAGCCGGAGTGATATGAAAGGAATTTTACGGCAGTTGGAAGCGATGAACCCGGAAGCTCGTTATAGCCTTTGGGGCAGTATGACTAATGTACAGGAGGAATTATTACCAGATAAAATAGATTAATTTGAATAGATTGTTATGAAAGGATTCTATACCATTTTGTTACTGATTGTATCTAATGTCTTTATGACATTTGCTTGGTACGGACATTTAAAGATGAAACAGGAGTACAGTTGGTTCGCAGCTCTTCCGCTGATCGGTGTGATTGCGTTCAGCTGGGCGATCGCCTTTTTTGAATATTCCTGTCAGATACCGGCCAATCGCATTGGCTTTATAGGCAATGGAGGCCCGTTTTCATTGATGCAACTAAAAGTCATTCAAGAGGTAATAACACTTGTTATTTTTACAGTGTTCACTACCATCTTCTTTAAAGGTGAGGCTTTACATTGGAATCATCTGGCTGCATTTATTTGTCTGATTGCAGCAGTGTATTTCGTGTTTATGAAATAGATATTTGCCAATTGAATAGAGGTTCTGTTTTACTCAAGTAGAACCTCTGTTTGTATAATATATAAATATATATATATTACGGAGTAGTTATGTATTTTTTCATTCCCTCCGTATAATAAGTCTTGAACTCTCCATTTTCTCCACTATAAATAAAGTAGGCGTCAATCGTTGTATCCGCTTTGCAGAAAGCTTCCGCTTCTTCCAGTCCCATCACCATGAAGGCGGTGGCAAGGGCGTCGGCAGTCATACAGTCTTTGGCGATTACCGTAGAGGACAAGATATTGTGTTGTACCGGATAGCCAGTTCTAGGGTCAATCGTATGGGCGTATTTCTTCCCATCCTTATAATAATAATTGCGATAGTTTCCGGAAGTAGCCAAGCCTAAATCTGTTATCTCAAGAATTGTCTGTAAGTCTTGGTTTACGGCCAGTGAATCGTCGATGGGCTTATTGATTCCAATGCGCCATAAGCCTTTGGAAGGATTTTTCCCTTTCACTACCACCTCGCCGCCTATATCTACCATATAGTTTTTTATTCCCTTACGGTCGAGCAGTTGTGCAATTACGTCTACCGAATACCCTTTGGCCACGGCACTACAACTTAACATAGTACGAGGATCCTGTTTGATAACTTTGCCGTTATCCATTTTCACTTTTTCATATCCGGTGATTTGTAACAGACTGTCTATCATTAATGAATCAGGAAAAGCACCTTTTTTGAAACCGAATCCCCAAGCATTGGCAAGAGGGGCTACTGTAATGTCGAAAGCACCCTTTGTCTCGCGGGAAATTTCCATCGAGCGATGGAAGCATTTCTGGAAAAAACTATCAGTCACCAGCTCTTCATTGCGGTTGACGCGACTGATAACAGAACTGTCATTGAATGGCGATAAAGATTGGTCGAAGCGTTTTAGTTCAGCTTCTATTTCCGGTTTTAAGTCACCGTCATGCTGATAAGTAATTTTATATACTGTCCCAAACACCAAACCTTTGACACTGTAATAGCCAACTTGTTGATTATGTCTGACTAATATCCAGATAGTTGCCAAAATCAGGAAAGCCAGCCAAAGGAAACTTTTTTTTGTTTTCATACGCTCTTCTATTTGATGAGAAAACTCGTTTTATTGAAGAAATAAATGTTCAATTAATATCTTTAGTCCGATAATGACTAGAATGATACCTCCCCATAACTCTGCTTTCAGTTTCCGGGCGATGCCGCAGCCACATTGGATACCAAAGATCAGACCGATGAGTGACATGACAAATGAAACAAACCCGATGATGCTGATAGGAGGAAGGATTTCGGTATAGTCCTGAACTCCCAGAAAGGCAAAGGAAATGCCGATTGCCAATGCATCAATACTTGTGGCTATTGCCATAGTCAATACCACTTTCGGATTTGCCGGATTGAACAGTTTACAACATTCTTCTTCTTTGAAAGATTCTAAAATCATTCGTCCGCCTAAGAAGGCAAGGATCGCGAAAGCAATCCAATGGTCTACACTTTCTATAAGATGACTGAATGTCTTTGCACACATCCATCCGATAAATGGCATGATTGCCTGAAAAAAGCCGAAAGCAAAAGCCATGATTAGCATGGGTTTCCAACGGGTACGTTTCAAAATAATACCGCTTGCAATTGAGACAGCGAAACAATCCATCGCCAGACCTATTGCAAGCAGCCAAATCTCTAGTCCTGTCATTGTATTCTAAAGAGGCAATTTATAAATAAGGGAATAAGTGATTCCCATGTTATTTGATTTAAACTTTCCGTAACCGGGCACGTACCATGGGTCTCCATATTCTCCGGTAGATGCTTTGGTTTTGTATTTCATACGTACCGACCACCCCATGTTGAAGTTTTTGTAAATACGTACTTTGACGCCTAAAACGATTTCCAGCCATTGCACCGATCCTTTCATACCCAGATGGCTGAATGGCACACTTCCTCCCCAATAACCGTCTTCCAAACTGGGGTTACCTATTACATCTCCCCAGATAGGATCATCTGCCGGCATTGTGGAAACATCATATTTAAATGAACTGAATGCATAGCGAAGTCCTGCATACAAGTAGCTATTCTTCTCTTTTTTCTTTGCCATGGTGTTGTAGTCCACACCGATTCGGAAGAATGGGGCCATTTTGCTCTTATAGTGTATGCCTGTTTCGCTCCAGGTATCTGTTCCTCCCATACCAAACTCAATAGTAGGGATGAATTTATTCTTGAGGTTAACGGCTACGCTGACTTCAGAACTCATAAAGTCGCCTCCCAGCAGCTTGCTTCCAACGCCATATAAATCCACACCGACATACGTACCATTGTAGAGCGGAATGGTATCTATCTCGGCAACCTCTTTTTTCTTCTGATCTCTTTTGGGCGTTTGCGCCGGACGTTGCTGTTGTGCCAGCAACGGAAGCCCAATGCAAAAGAGCAGAAGCAGACTAATTAGTCGTTTCATCAGGTGTGCGTTCTGGCCGATAATTATAGAATATCTGCAAGTTCTCGATTTCATTTGTATTGGCTTCTTTATTTTTTATATGAAGAGAATCTATCTGGTCCGGCTGCCCGTTGCCATAGGGAGGAGGGTTACCCGGTCTTCCCGGTTTTCCAAATTTAGCGCTGATTATATTTTGTTTCATCATATAACCACATTCCATGGACTGGAAATAAGGAGTATTTTGTTGTACAATGTATAATGTGTCAAAATCTTTTTCTCTACGTTTGGGATCGTATCTGAATATGAACACAGTAGTGTCACTTGTGTATCGTAGTGGTAACATCAGGGTATGCACATTCTTTTCATTGTTCAGAATGATAGAGTCGGTGCCTAATGCTGTGATTGTTAATGAATCAAGCGTGTCTTTTAATGCAATAGTAGGGTTATCCGGATTAATGGTATATATTGTGCAGTACATCATCGGACGTCCTGCCAATGAGCAATCGTTCTCATCCGAGCAGGCACTGTGTAAGCTGACTGCACCGCCAATGATAGTCAATATGAGAAAGATACGAATTAAATTCTTCATAGTCAGTTTATTGAATGTGAATCAAATTTTCTTTTCTATCTGATAGTTATTCCGTTCCGGTGCATTGCGCGAGATGAGTTCGCCAAGGAATCCGGCTAAGAATAATTGCGTACCTATAATCATTGCCGTAAGTGACAAATAGAAATAGGGAGAGTCGGTCACCAGTCGGTAGGGGAGACCGTTGTACATGGCATATAGTTTACTGGCACCTACGATGATGACAGAAATCATTCCTATCAGAAACATCAATGATCCCAACAGTCCGAAGAAATGCATCGGCTTGATGCCGAATCTGGAGAGGAACCAAAGAGAGAGTAAATCCAGATACCCGTTTACGAAACGGTTCAGTCCGAATTTTGTTGTGCCGTATTTACGCGCCTGGTGGTGTACCACCTTTTCACCGATTTTCTTGAATCCGGCGTTCTTTGCCAAATAAGGTATATAACGATGCATCTCACCGTACACTTCGATATGTTTTACGACCTCTTTGCGATAGGCTTTCAATCCGCAGTTGAAGTCGTGCAGGTTTTTGATGCCTGATACTTTGCGGGCAGTAGCATTAAACAACTTGGTGGGCAGTGTTTTTGAAATAGGATCATATCTCTTTTGCTTCCAGCCGGATACCAGGTCGTAGCCATCCTTTGTAATCATCCGGTAAAGTTCGGGGATTTCGTCTGGGCTATCTTGTAGGTCCGCATCCATCGTTATGACTACGTTTCCTTCCGCTTCAGCGAATCCACAGTAGAGTGCAGGTGATTTACCGTAGTTACGGCGGAATTTGATACCTTTTACATGTTCCGATTGAGCTTTAAACTTTTCGATCACTTCCCATGAATGGTCGGTACTTCCATCGTTAACGAAAATCACTTCGAATGAGAATCCGTTGGCTTGCATTACCCGTTCTATCCAAGCATAGAGTTCGGGTAGTGACTCTTCTTCATTGAATAATGGGATTACAACTGATATATCCATTTTTTTATTACTAATTACTTACGAATTATAAATTACGATTGAGACACTCCGTCATTTTCCAGTTTGGCCTTTTTCATTACCATCAATGCGGTGGGAATGGCCAGGATACTTCCCCAAAATACATCCCATGACAATAGTTGCATGGTGATATTGATGGAAGTAAGTGAACGGGCGGTATCTATTGTTTCTTTTATAACTTCTTTGTTTTCTATCAGAGCCGGGGTGTTGGTCATCAGTTCGTCCCACAACTGGATGTAAGAGTTGATGATAAATCCATGATCGATGAATTGGAAATAGGCGTAGTGAGCCACAGCTACCAGCAGAGAAGCAAACATATACATAAATATGGTAAAGAGCATGGCATGTGAAAATTGGATACTTCCTCCGCAAATCTTATCCCGGTACATTTTCGCATAGTGATATCCGATGAAAGGTACGGACAATGTCAGGATTACAAATAAAAGCGAAAGGAAAGGTATGTGGAATCCCAGCGGAAATAATATGAACTTCAATATCCAGTAGATTCCCATATACGTGCCAAAATGCATGGCATATTTTTGTAAATAGCTTCTGTTCTCTGTCATCTTCATTTATAAATTGCGCACAAAGGTACAAATAATATCGGTTGGTAGGGGAAATCTGGTTGTTAAAGTTAATAAAGCAGAGGAAGTTGTTGTCTGAATATTTTTTTGCAATTTTAATTGCCTGAAATGTAGCCTGTTAGTCTTTTGTTAGTAAAAAAGTTGTCTGCAGCTATTGCAGAATACATAAAAATGTCTACCTTTGCAACCGCAAAACGGGTAAGTCCTATACGGCCAGCTCCCTTCGAATCCTCCAGGGCTTGATCGCAGCAAAGGTAGTTGGTTGTAGCGGCGCGATATAGATAGCTTACCCACCCGCCTCTTTAGCTCAGTTGGCCAGAGCACGTGATTTGTAATCTCGGGGTCGTTGGTTCGAATCCGACAAGAGGCTCAAAAAAGGATATATAACAAATCCAAGAAAAAAGCATTCAGGTATTAGTCTGGATGCTTTTTTATATATATTCGCATATTATCGAAATACACAGTTCCCTAATTGTTGTAATATCCCATTTTTAAGAAAAGCAAAGATTTACAGTTTCTTTTTGATTCATTATTGTTATTCATTCTTGTATATTATGCTCAGGATAGGATCTGAGTAAAAGCATCACATTGGATAAATGGCGTTGCAATATTCCATGAAGTTGCGGCTCAGTCTGAAACCTTGGGGGATTGCGTTAAAATTCTTATTTTTGCATCATGAAAACATCCTCTTCCCAAACGATTGATCCTGTTGCTTCTTTAAGCTTGTTCTTGCCTTCAGGAATCCTTGATTACTTTACCCTAGTCAATCATGTTTCTCAGGATACTTGCTTTATTCTTTATTTAGAGGAGAAAGCCACTATTCCTTCTGAGTACTCAGATCTACATCTTCACTCAAAAGGTTTCCT
>NZ_GG774811.1:42739-46158 GCF_000163675.1 Bacteroides sp. D22
TTATGAAAGGATTTTTGAACTTCTTTGTGAACAGGAGTACAAATGCAGCAGCGGAAGCATTTAATGCTAAAATCAAAGCATTTAGGGCATCATTTAGAGGAGTAGTGGATATGAGCTTCTTCCTTTTTAGGCTAGCAAAGGTATATGCATGAAGGGAATTGACTAAACTTAATCCCCCAAGAATTACAACTGAGCCGAAGTTGCTTGATGATATTTATATTCCCGGAGAGAAAAACGATGAATTGCAGTTGAGAGGCAATTTCTTGGTTCGTTTGTTTGCGTTCTTTACTTTCGATGTTATTTTGCATTAGATAAATGCCTAATGCTTTCTGAATATCGGCTATTCCCTTGTCCCATTCATGTTCGCCAAGTGTTTGAATGAAAGTACAATATTGCTTGAGCTTTTTGCTTAGCTTTTTTAAACTGTTGTATTCGGTGTCAATGGGAGGATTAATGTGCGCAGAGCGTATTATGTTTGACATCTGCAAATAATACGTTTTCATTCCATTTTCAGAATTGAATGTAGTCAGGATATAATGTTTCGTAGCTTCTGAAACCTCTTCCTGTAAGTCTTTTAATTGACTGTTTTCCATAATCATTAGAATTTAAAAGATGAATAATAGATTGATGGGAGAGGAAGAAGTGCTAATAAAAAAGCGGTTTCGCCTGTCCCATTGTCTAACATACCGACGGCAGGTTTAGAGGTGCATTAACACTCTCTATGGGGGTACGAAACCGCCCATATAAGAGTTCACATACGAACATAAAAATGCTCGCTGCGATAGTAGGCAGGTTTCCCCACCGTCTGTTAATATGTTAGACGTTGCAAATGTAGCCTTATTAATTCAATTCGCAAAATATTGGAGATATTTATTGATGCTTAGTGAAGCTAGTTTTCTTACAATGCAAAAAGATTTAGTGAATGGTTAATATGTAAAAATCCCCGGATAATCTAATTGTCCGGGGATGAATTATTCAAGTAAGAGAATATTGAATTATTTAATTCTCTTGTAACCATATACAGCCAAATCTCCCAGTTCCTCTTCAATGCGGAGTAACTGATTGTATTTAGCCATACGGTCTGAGCGGCTTAAAGAACCTGTCTTGATCTGTCCGCTGTTAGTAGCTACTGCGATATCGGCGATAGTAGCATCTTCTGTTTCACCCGAACGGTGAGAAGTAACAGTAGTGTATCCATGACGGTGAGCCATTTCGATAGCGTTCAGTGTTTCTGTCAGCGAACCGATTTGGTTTACTTTAATCAGGATAGAGTTGGCACAGCCTTTTTCGATACCCATTGCAAGGAAATCTACGTTGGTTACGAACAGGTCGTCACCTACCAACTGGCAACGGTTGCCGATGCGTTCGGTCAGTTTTTTCCAGCCTTCCCAGTCGTTTTCGTTCATACCGTCTTCGATAGAGTCGATAGGGAATTTGTTGATTAGTTCTTCCAGGTAGTCAACTTGTTCTGCGGAAGTGCGTTTCTTACCTTTTTCACCTTCAAACTTGGTATAATCGTAAATACCATCGTGGTAGAATTCGGAAGAAGCACAGTCCATACCGATCATAACGTCTTTGCCCGGTTCGTATCCTGCAGCTTTGATAGCGGCCAGAATAGAGTTCAAAGCATCTTCCGTACCCTCGAGGTTAGGTGCGAAACCACCTTCATCACCTACAGCAGTGCTAAGGCCACGGTCTTTCAAAACTTTCTTTAAAGCGTGGAATACTTCGGCACCCATGCGCAGACCTTCTCTGAAAGAAGGAGCACCTACGGGACGGATCATAAATTCCTGGAATGCGATCGGAGCATCGCTATGTGAACCACCGTTGATGATGTTCATCATCGGTACAGGCATTACATACGTATTTGTTCCACCGATATAGCGGTATAGAGGAAGATCCAGATAGTTGGCAGCAGCTTTAGCTACGGCAAGAGATACACCGAGAATAGCGTTAGCACCTAAATTCGATTTAGTCTTAGTGCCGTCCAATGTCAGCATTGTGTAGTCGATACCTCTCTGATTGAGTGAAGACATACCAATCAGTTTCGGAGCGATGATTTTATTTACATTATCAACTGCTTTTTCTACTCCTTTTCCACCATAGCGCTGTTTGTCACCATCGCGAAGTTCCAATGCTTCGTGTTCACCTGTGGAAGCACCTGACGGCACAGATGCACGTCCCATAATGCCGGATTCCAATACTACGTCAACTTCTACTGTGGGGTTACCTCTTGAATCGAGAATTTCTCGAGCTACAATTTTTTCAATTTTCATCGTTTCTATTGTTTTTGAATAAGATTTCTGCAAAAGTACGGACTTGACGGGGAGTGAGAAATCACTATAAATAGGTATTCTTTTTGTGCCTATTCCCTATATGTCGTTAGTCCGACCTTATACTATAACAACGGGACGATGCTTTTTGTTTGAGTGCGGCGGGGTGAATTTGCAGGATTTTAATCTTCGATAATAACCCCTAACAGTGGAAGCAAATCCATTGCTTGCAGGGAAGTGATGACAGCCCCTTTCAGATCGCTGATGTTAAGCGTGATTCCGCTGATACGGGAAGTGCGCAAATCTATTCCGCGAAGCGGAGCGTGTGAAAAATCGGCTTCTACGAGATCGCAACTCTCAAATGCGACGGATGAAAAACGGCAGTCGTTCAGACTTCCGTTGCGGAGCTGGCTGTGTGCAAAACGTACCTGGTTCATTTTACTCATAGCCAGATTGATATAACCTGCGTTGCAGTCATGCAGCAAGACGTGATTCATCGTTGTTTCCGATAAATTGGTACCCAATAGTTTGCAGGAAATGAATTCTACCCGGTAGAGCGAACTTTCAGCAAAAGAAATGTTGGATAGGTCGCAGTTCTCGAACCTGACATCGCTCAGTTGAGAGGAACGGAATTTACATTCGCTGAATGTCTGATGCTGAAAGGTGCAGTTTTTGAAACTTTTGTAAGATTTGTCGATGCCTTCTTCTTTTCCTTTGCAGAATAAAAGATGAGAGACGGTTTCTTCTCTGTCGAGCCATTCCTGTAGGGTAATAGTACTGACTTCCTGTTCTTCCATCATGGGAGGAACAACGCGGACGGGTTTGGTTGGGTTTCTTTTAATCATGCCGTAAAGGTAGGATTTATATTCGAATTATTAAATCCTTAATTCCGCAACACTATAATTTAACTTTATTTATAAGTTCCTGAGCAACAAAAAGTTGCTCAGGATTTTGCCATGTCAGATTTTTCACTTATCTTAGTGTTGCAATTCAAAACAAGCGTAAATCGTAACAAGACATGGCAAAGGTACAAATAAAATCTGAAAAACTCACACCTTTTGGAGGAATTTTTTCAATCATGGAGCAATTTGACTCCATGCTTTCACCTATTATCGACCAGACACTTGGTCAGAGATGCAGCAGTAT
>NZ_GG774811.1:46922-57249 GCF_000163675.1 Bacteroides sp. D22
GGATCATGACAGCAAGGCAATACGTGCTGAATATCTATACAGAAAACCGGGCTTATGCAAGACCTTTCAAAACAGAATTCGGATAAGAATCCTTTCTTTCCGGTTAGAATCTGCGTATTACCTCAAGTCGCATCGTGGGGTAAGGGGATGGTGGCTACATATTGATGTTGTGCTGTTGCTTTTTACTGAAAGCTGCTACTAACGACTCATAAATCTACCCTTAATCGTGTATTGGATGATAGTTGCGGATTTTAGGTAAATCTGTTTTCCCACATATCCGCCGGCTAACGTTGCGGCTAATCCTATTCCTATACTTAATAATGTATATAGAACAAATGCTCCGTAAAATTCTCCTTTCAGCAGACCTACGCCATCACTGGAGAAAGTAGAGAACGTTGTGAAACCTCCACATAAACCCGTTGTCAGAAACAAACGGACCTCGAACGGAAGGTGGAATCGCTCTGAAAGAGCATAGAACAGACCGATGAGAAAACTGCCGAGAAGATTGACCGTGAAAGTGGCCCATGGAAAATGATAAGGGACGATTCGTTCGTGCATTAACAACTGGATAAAATAACGTAGTGCACTACCAGTTCCTCCACCGATAAAGATATAGATAACTTCTTTACTCATTTGATTGAAAGATTGATATTATTTGTAGGCGGCTTCAAAATCCTTTTCGAATTGTTGGAAGCCTCCGGGATAAACTAAGGTGTTGTGTCATATAAATAATAAAATGTTTGTTGATGTGATTGAGATAATAATCTGCAAATATAGAAAGATTATGCAATATTCATATTTAATCCTTTTAATTTAATCACCATAGACACTATATTTTTGGGGGGAGACAAAATGTGTTATCTGTTTTATTATTAAGTACTTATTTCGTTTTTGAATCTGTATTCCTCTATATTTTCTTTATAAAGAAAAACACTACTTGGATTTCCGGTCTATCTTTGCCATACGATTATTAACTAACTCATTTATATCATGAAGAACATGAAAATAGGAACTGCAATGTGGGTCTGCCTGTTGCTCTCTTTTTTCTTCGGCACATCAGCAAAGGCCGAAAGTATCACTTCTCCTGACGGACAATTAAAACTTAATTTCTCTGTCAACATGCAAGGAGAACCGGTGTATGAACTCTCTTATAAAGGAAAAGAGGTGATTAAACCTTCGAAACTGGGACTGGAATTGAAAAATGATCCCGGACTGATGAATGGATTCACTCTGGCCGATATTAAAACTTCTGCTTTTGATGAAACATGGGAACCGGTGTGGGGAGAGGTGAAATCGATCCGCAACCATTATAATGAAATGGCTGTTACCCTGAATCAAAAGGCGCAAGATCGTAATCTGATTATTTGTTTTCGTCTTTATAATGATGGCTTGGGGTTCCGCTATGAGTTCCCGCAGCAAAAGAATCTGAATTACTTCGTTATAAAAGAAGAACATTCGCAGTTTGCTATGGCCGGCGATCATACGGCATTCTGGATTCCAGGCGATTATGATACGCAGGAATATGACTATACCGAATCCAAGCTTTCAGAGATTCGCGGATTGTTGCAAGGGGCAATTACTCCAAATGCTTCTCAAACTCTTTTTTCACCAACAGGTGTGCAGACATCTTTGCAAATGAAGACAGCCGACGGGTTGTATATCAATCTGCATGAAGCGGCTTTGGTTGATTATTCTTGTATGCATCTGAACCTTGACGATCAGAACCTGATTTTTGAATCATGGCTGACTCCTGATGCAAAAGGGGATAAAGGTTATATGCAAACGCCTTGCCGTTCACCCTGGCGCACGGTGATTGTCAGTGATGATGCTCGTGATATTCTGGCTTCCAAATTGACTTTGAACTTGAATGAACCTTGTGCCTACGAAGATGTTTCCTGGATTAAGCCGGTGAAATACATCGGTGTGTGGTGGGAAATGATTACCGGAAAAAGTTCCTGGTCGTACACGGATGATGTTTATTCTGTGAAACTGGGACAGACGGATTATTCCCAAACAAAACCGAGCGGGCGTCATGCAGCCAATAATGACAAAGTGAAGCGTTACATTGACTTTGCTTCAGAGCATGGATTCGACCAGATCTTAGTGGAAGGCTGGAATGAAGGCTGGGAAGACTGGTTCGGAAATTCGAAGGATTATGTCTTTGATTTCGTAACTCCGTATCCTGATTTTGACGTGAAGATGCTCAATGCGTATGCAAAGGAAAAAGGAGTGAAGCTGATGATGCATCACGAGACTTCCGCTTCTGTACGTAACTACGAGCGCCATCTTGATAAAGCCTATCAGTTTATGATAGATAACGGATACAATGCTGTGAAGAGCGGGTATGTAGGTAATATTATTCCGCGTGGAGAACATCATTACGGACAGTGGATGAACAATCATTATTTATATGCGGTGGAAAAAGCGGCCGAATATAAGATCTGTGTAAATGCTCACGAAGCAACCCGTCCGACAGGATTATGTCGCACATATCCGAATCTGATCGGTAATGAATCGGCTCGTGGCACGGAATATGAAGCCTTTGCAGGGAATAAGCCGTTCCATACCACCTTGCTTCCTTTCACCCGTCAGATTGGTGGACCGATGGATTATACACCGGGTATCTTTGATACAAAACTTTCTTTCCTGTCAGGCGACCACAGTTTTGTACGTACAACTTTGGCAAAACAGTTGGCACTTTATGTAACGATGTACAGTCCTTTGCAAATGGCAGCCGACCTTCCGGAGAGTTACGAACGTCACATGGATGCATTTCAATTTATCAAGGATGTAGCCGTTGATTGGGATGACAGCAAGTATCTGGAAGCGGAACCGGGAGATTATATTACCGTAGCACGTAAGGCAAAAGGTACTGATAACTGGTTTGTAGGTGGTATCACCGATGAGAATCCCCGTACTTCTGCTTTTACACTTGATTTTCTCGAACCGGGAAAACAATATGTAGCTACTCTTTATGCTGACGGAAAGGAGGCGGATTTTGAAAAGAATCCTACTTCTTACCAGATAAAAAAAGGACTTGTTACAAACAAGAATAAGATGTCTGTGAAGCTGGCACGTAGCGGAGGATTTGCAGTAAGTTTGATTGAAGCAACTCCCGCTGACTTGAAAACGATCAAGAAATGGAAATAAGATTCCGGTAAAAAGATTGTTTCCGGATTCCCCGCTTTTTAATAAATATTAGTTGTGCTTCGCAAAGAAAACTAAAACTTTGCGGAGCGCTTTTTTTATAGGACGAATTCTTTTTTGTACTTTTGCGCCATCTTTTTTAAAACATCATCAATAAAGAGAACAACATGGGAGGTTTTTTCGGAACAGTCTCGAAAACTAGCTGCGTGACTGATTTATTCTACGGCACAGATTATAACTCACATCTGGGTACCAAGCGAGGAGGACTCGCAACATACAGTGAGGAAAAAGGTTTTATACGCTCCATTCACAATTTGGAAAGTACTTATTTCCGAACCAAGTTTGAAGGAGAACTGGACAAATTCAAAGGAAACGCCGGCATCGGCATCATTAGCGACACAGACGCACAACCTATCATCATCAATTCTCACCTCGGGCGCTTCGCCATTGTCACAGTCGCTAAAATAGTCAATATCCAGGAATTGGAAGAAGAACTTCTCAGTCAAAACATGCACTTCGCCGAACTTAGTTCGAGCAACACCAACCAGACGGAACTTATCGCATTACTTATTATACAAGGCAGAACTTTTGTGGAAGGTATCGAAAATGTGTTTAAGCACATTAAGGGTTCTTGTTCGATGTTGCTTCTGACGGAAGATGGTAGTATCATCGCTGCCCGTGACCGATGGGGACGTACTCCGGTGGTGATTGGAAGGAAAGACGGTGCTTATGCTGCAACGAGCGAATCGTCCAGTTTTCCGAATCTGGATTATGAGATTGAGAGATATTTAGGTCCCGGTGAGATTGTCCGTATGTATGACGATCATGTTGACCAGCTTCGCAAGCCCAATGAGGATATGCAGATTTGCTCGTTTTTGTGGGTGTACTACGGTTTCCCGACTTCTTGTTATGAAGGAAAGAATGTAGAGGAAGTGCGTTTCACCAGCGGATTGAAAATGGGACAGACAGATGAATCGGAAGTGGATTGTGCTTGCGGTATTCCTGATTCGGGAGTGGGTATGGCTTTAGGATATGCCGAAGGAAAGGGGGTTCCTTACCATCGTGCTATTTCAAAATATACACCGACATGGCCTCGTAGCTTCACTCCGAGCAATCAGGAGATGCGTTCGCTTGTTGCTAAGATGAAGTTGATTCCCAACCGTGCCATGCTGCAAAATAAACGTTTGTTGTTCTGTGACGATTCAATCGTGCGGGGAACTCAATTACGTGACAATGTGAAGATTCTGTATGATTACGGAGCAAAGGAGGTGCACATGCGTATCGCTTGTCCGCCATTGATTTATGCTTGTCCGTTTGTTGGTTTTTCGGCTTCTAAAAATGCATTGGAGTTGATTACCCGTCGTATTATCAAGGAACTGGAAGGGGATGAGAATAAGAACCTGGAGAAATATGCTACTACCGGTTCTCCGGAATACGATAAGATGGTTAGTATTATTGCAGAGCGTTTCGGTCTCAGTTCATTGAAGTTTAATACACTGGAAACGCTGATTGAGGCTATCGGATTACCTAAATGCAAGGTTTGTACACATTGCTTTGATGGTAGCAGCCATTTTTAAAGTAGTCAAATAGGATATTTAAGTATCCGGATAAAAGTATACAATAAAAAGAGCCGTGAATTGCTTTGTAATTCACGGCTCTTTTTTTACCTTTACGGCACTATAAACTATCAATTTGTAAATTGTAATTAGTAACTTGTAATTAAAACAATATGACTTTAGTAGACAGATTTTTAAAGTATGTAAGCTTCGATACACAATCTGATGAATCGACAGGGCTTACTCCAAGTACTCCGAAGCAGATGATTTTTGCTGAATACTTGAAAAAAGAGTTGGAATCTTTGGGATTGGAAGATATTACTTTGGATGAGCATGGCTATCTTTTTGCTACACTTCCTGCCAATATAAATAAAGAAGTACCCACTATCGGGTTTATTGCCCACATGGATACAAGTCCTGATATGACGGGTAAAGATGTCACTCCGCGCATTGTGGAAAAGTATGACGGTTCGGATATTGTGCTTTGTGCTGAAGAGAATGTAGTCCTTTCTCCATCACAATTCCCGGAATTGCTGGATCATAAGGGAGAAGACTTGATTGTAACCAACGGAAAAACGTTGCTCGGTGCCGACGACAAAGCCGGTATCGCGGAAATTGTATCAGCGATGGTTTATCTGAAGGAACATCCCGAAATCAAACACGGTAAAATCCGTATCGGCTTCAATCCTGACGAAGAAATCGGTGAAGGTGCTCATAAATTCGATGTAGAGAAATTCGGTTGTGAATGGGGATATACGATGGATGGAGGTGAAGTAGGGGAGTTGGAGTTTGAGAACTTTAATGCTGCTGCCGCAAAAATAACCTTTAAAGGACGTAATGTGCATCCGGGATATGCCAAGGATAAGATGATTAACTCTATCTATCTTGCCAATCAGTTTATTACGATGCTTCCCTCACAGGAAAGACCAGAACATACGACCGGCTATGAAGGATTCTATCATTTGATTGGTATTCAGGGGGATGTGGAGCAAAGCACTGTGTCTTATATCATCCGCGATCATGACCGTGCAAAATTTGAGAACCGTAAAAAAGAGATAGAACGTCTGGTAGCTCAAATGAACGCTGAATATGGAGCTGGTACTGCGACACTCGAACTGCGCGACCAGTATTATAATATGCGTGAGAAAATAGAACCGGTAATGCACATCATCGATACTGCTTTTGCAGCTATGGAAGCCGTGGGTGTGAAACCGAATGTAAAACCGATTCGTGGAGGTACGGATGGTGCGCAGCTTTCTTTTAAGGGATTGCCTTGTCCGAATATCTTTGCCGGTGGTCTGAATTTCCACGGTCGTTACGAATTTGTGCCTATCCAGAATATGGAGAAAGCAATGAAAGTGATCGTAAAAATAGCAGAACTGGTGGCTTCCAAATAAAAAGACGGTAAGCTCCGGTAATACTTAATACCTGATACTTAAAACTTAATACTTTAAAATAATGAAAACCACTCCGTTTACAGAGAAACATATAGCACTTGGTGCTAAAATGCACGAGTTTGCAGGTTATAATATGCCTATTGAATACTCCGGTATCATTGATGAACACATAACTGTTTGTCAAGGTGTCGGTGTATTTGATGTATCGCACATGGGAGAATTTTGGGTGAAAGGACCGCAAGCGTTGGCCTTTCTGCAGAAAATAACATCTAACAATGTGGCGGCACTGGCTCCGGGTAAAATACAATATACTTGTTTTCCGAATGAGGATGGGGGGATTGTAGATGATTTGCTGGTTTATCAGTATGAACCGGAAAAATACATGTTGGTGGTGAATGCTTCCAATATGGAAAAAGACTGGAACTGGTGTGTTTCTCACAATACGGAGGGAGCCGAGTTGGAAAATTCGTCGGATAACATAGCTCAACTTGCTATACAGGGTCCGAAGGCTATTTCGGTTCTGCAAAAGTTGACGGATATTGATCTTGCTACTATTCCTTATTATACATTTAAGGTTGGAACGTTTGCAAGTGAAGAGAATGTGATTATCTCCAATACGGGTTATACCGGTGCGGGAGGTTTTGAGCTTTATTTCTATCCGTCTGCGGCTGATTCTATATGGAAGGCTATTTTTGAAGCTGGTGAAGAGTATGGCATTAAACCTATCGGTTTGGGTGCCCGTGATACGCTCCGGTTGGAAATGGGCTTCTGTCTGTATGGCAATGATCTGGATGATACGACTTCTCCGATAGAAGCCGGATTGGGATGGATCACTAAGTTTGTGGAGGGCAAGGATTTTGTCAACCGTCCGATGCTGGAAAAACAGAAAGCGGAAGGTGTTACCCGTAAACTGGTTGGCTTTGAAATGGTTGATCGCGGAATTCCCCGTCATGGCTATGAACTGGTGAATGATGAAGGCGAGAAAGTGGGAGTGGTGACCTCCGGTACGATGTCGCCTACCCGTAAGATTGGTATCGGTATGGGATATGTGAAACCGGAATATAGTAAGGTGGGTACGGAAATCTGTATCGATATGCGTGGTCGGAAATTGAAAGCTGTGGTAGTGAAACCGCCTTTTAGAAAGTAAAAAATAAGCTTGTTATTGTGTATAGCCCCGGATAAGTTACGACTCTATCCGGGGCTAACTTATTTTATGATGGTTATTGCAAAACATATTCGTAAATATGTTGTTTATCCCATAGAAATAATATAATTTTGTCATCAAATACGATAAAATAATGTCTCAATTACCTACTCTTATAGCTGACCTCGCACTTATATTGATTTGTGCCGGTGTTATGACTTTGTTGTTTAAGAAGTTGAAACAACCTCTGGTCTTGGGATATGTAGTTGCCGGATTTCTGGCAAGTCCGCATATGCCGTATACTCCTTCAGTGATGGATACTGCCAATATTAAGACTTGGGCGGATATTGGTGTTATTTTCTTGCTGTTTGCTCTTGGTTTGGAATTTAGTTTTAAGAAGATTGTCAAGGTGGGTGGTTCTGCCATCATTGCTGCCTGTACCATCATCTTTTGTATGATTTTGTTGGGAATAGGAGTCGGCATGGGTTTCGGCTGGCACAGGATGGACAGTCTGTTCTTGGGCGGTATGATTGCGATGTCGTCTACTACTATTATTTATAAAGCTTTTGATGATTTAGGATTAAGGAAGAAGCAGTTCACCGGACTTGTGTTGAGTATCTTGATTTTGGAAGATATTTTGGCTATTGTATTAATGGTGATGCTTTCCACTATGGCGGTAAGCCAACATTTTGAAGGTACCGAGATGTTGGAGAGTATCGGGAAATTATTGTTTTTCCTTATTCTGTGGTTTGTTGTCGGTATCTATCT
The DNA here is from genome assembly GCF_000163675.1 of Bacteroides sp. D22. Classification (NCBI taxonomy): domain Bacteria; kingdom Pseudomonadati; phylum Bacteroidota; class Bacteroidia; order Bacteroidales; family Bacteroidaceae; genus Bacteroides; species Bacteroides sp. D22. Next base: position 54,935 of record NZ_GG774811.1, read on the forward strand.
GATTCCTGAATTCTTGAAACGCTGCCGGAAATTGATGGGAGAGGAGACTCTGCTTATTGTGTCGTTGGCACTTTGTTTCGGTATGGTAGTGATGGCGGCTCATACAGGATTTTCTGCTGCATTTGGTGCATTTATAATGGGATCTATTCTGGCGGAAACAATCGAGGCGGAATCCATAGACCGGCTGGTGAAACCGGTAAAGGATCTTTTTGGAGCTATCTTTTTCGTATCGGTCGGTATGATGGTGGATCCTGCAATGATTGTAGAATATGCCGTACCTATTATAGTTATTACTTTGGCTGTTATCTTGGGACAGGCCGTTTTTGGTACATTCGGTGTTATTCTCTCCGGAAAGCCTTTAAAGACGGCTATGCAATGCGGCTTTAGTTTAACGCAGATCGGCGAATTTGCGTTTATTATTGCTTCTTTGGGAGTCTCTTTGCATGTAACGAGTGACTTTCTGTATCCGATAGTGGTAGCGGTTTCTGTGATTACTACTTTCCTGACTCCTTATATGATTCGTTTTGCCGAGCCGGCTTCTACTTTTGTGGATGCTCATCTTCCGGAATCATGGAAAAAAATAATGATGCGTTATTCTTCCGGTTCGCAAACAGCTCTGAATCACGAGAATTTGTGGAAGAAGCTAATCTTGTCAATGGTACGTATAACAGTTGTTTATTCAATTGTCAGTATGTCGATTATTGCACTTTCTTTTCGTTTTGTCGTGCCATTCTTTAAAGAGAATCTGCCTCATTTCTGGGCATCATTGTTGGGAGCGGTATTTATCATTCTGTGTATTGCTCCTTTCTTGCGTGCCATTATGGTGAAGAAAAATCATTCGGTTGAGTTTATGACCTTATGGCATGACAGCCGTGCCAACCGCGCACCGCTGGTATCGACAATCGTGATTCGTATTATGATAGCGGCACTTTTTGTTATCTTTGTTATTTCCGGATTATTTAAGGCGTCTATCGGATTGATTATTGGAGTGGCTGTACTTGTTGTATTGTTGATGGTATGGTCTCGCCGTTTGAAGAAGCAATCGATATTGATTGAACGTCGTTTCTTTCAGAATCTCCGTTCCAGAGATGTACGTGCAGAGTATCTGGGAGAGAAAAAGCCGGAGTATGCCGGTCGTTTGTTGTCGCATGATTTGCATCTTGCCGATATGGAAATTCCGGGTGAATCCAGTTGGGCGGGAAAGACATTGATGGAGCTGAATCTGGGGAAGAAGTTTGGAGTTCATGTTGCTTCTATTCTTCGTGGAAAGAGGAGGATTAATATCCCCGGTGGTTCTGTCCGCCTGTTTCCGATGGATAAGATACAGGTGATAGGTACAGATGAACAATTAAGTGTGTTTAATGAGGCGATGCAAAACGGAGCGAAGATAGACTGGGAGGTCTATGAAAAGAGCGAGATGGCTTTGAAGCAGTTTATCATTGACAGTGATTCTGTTTTTCTGGGTAAAACGATTCGTGAATCGGGTATCCGCGACAAATATCATTGTATGATAGCCGGTGTTGAAAGTGAAGACGGTACACTGATGGTTCCTGATGTAAATGCTCCACTCGAAGAAGGCGATGTTGTTTGGGTGGTAGGCGAAAAAGAGGATGTGTACCAATTAGTCGATCAAAAAAACGAAAAAGTACAAGCAGGATAAGAATGGAATACTTATTTTTGCAACGATAAAAACTTAAAATAATAATATCATGAAGAGTGATCCGAAAGAATGTCTGTATTGCCAGAACAATGAAACGCTGCATAATCTGATGATTGAGATTGCGCAATTGAGTGTGTCACGTGTGTTTTTGTTTAAGGAACAAACCTACCGTGGACGTTGTCTTGTTTCTTATAAAGACCATGTGAACGATTTGAATGAATTGAGTGATGAAGATCGTAATGCTTTTATGGCAGATGTAGCGCGTGTCACTCGTGCCATGCAAAAAGCTTTCCAGCCGGAAAAGATTAATTATGGTGCTTACTCGGATAAATTGTCTCATTTGCATTTTCATTTAGCACCTAAATATGTGGATGGACCTGATTATGGAGGTATATTCCAAATGAACCCGGGAAAGGTTTATCTGACTGATGCAGAATATCAGGAATTGATTGATGCTGTTAAGGCAAACCTATAAACGGTAAATTTTGCGGGGTGCCCTGAAAGGGCTTAATTATACAGCGTAGGGCAACGCCCTACGAAAAAACGGTAATCTGAATTTGCGCCCTGAAAGGGCATAATTGTATACAGTTCCGCCCTTTCAGGGCTTGTGGCTGGTGTGTTTTTTTCGTAGGGCGTTGCCCTACGCTATATAATT
>NZ_GG774811.1:57701-59342 GCF_000163675.1 Bacteroides sp. D22
TGAAAGGGCATAATTGTATACAGTTCCGCCCTTTCAGGGCTTGTGGCTGGTGTGTTTTTTTCGTAGGGCGTTGCCCTACGCTATATAATTAAGCCCTTTCAGGGCACCCCCAATAAATATATAATTGTAAGGCTTTCAGCCTAACCGATAAATTCTCATTTATGAAACAGTGGAAAAAATATCAATTAAAGGATGTGACCACCCTTTTAGGGGATGGTTTACATGGTACCCCAAAATATGACAAAAATGGAACTGTTTTTTTATCAATGGGAATAATCTTGTTGATGGAAAAATCGAAATAAAAGATTCAACAAAGCGTGTGTCAGAAGATGAAGCTAATAAGTATAGGAAAAATCTAAACCATCGAACTATATTAGTTTCTATCAATGGTACAATCGGTAATGTCGCAAAATATCAAGGAGAAGCGTGCATCTTGGGTAAAAGCGCTTGTTACTTCAATGTTGCAGAAGATTTCGACTTGAATTTTATATATTACGTTGTTGCCTCCCAACAGTTCAAGAATAGCATAATGCATTTAGCTACAGGTACAACGATTAAAAATGTGTCATTGGAAACAATGAGGAATTATTCATTTGTAGCACCAAGCATAAATGAACAAAAGCGCATATCATCTCTTCTTTCATCTCTTGATAATAAAATAGACTTGAACCGTCGGATAAATGATAATTTAGAGCAGCAGGCACAGGCGTTGTTCAAGTCGTGGTTCGTGGATTTCGAGCCGTTCAAGGATGGGAAGTTCGTGGAATCGGAACTGGGGATGATTCCTGAAGGGTGTCGCGTTGGTAAAGCCGAGGATTTTTATAATATTAATATTGGTAAGACCCCACCACGAAAAGAGCAAATATGGTTTTCCAGTAATTCATCTGATTATACATGGGTATCTATTTCAGATTTAGGATCATGTGGAAGATTTGTTTTTACATCATCTGAATTCTTGACGCATGAAGCCATTAAAAGGCATAATATTATACTTGTTCCCAAAGATACAATTCTACTAAGCTTTAAACTTACAATCGGAAGAGTTGGAATTGCAGGAACTGAATTAACAACTAATGAAGCTATAGCAAGATTTATCACATCGGATGAAAATAGGGAATATACATATTTCTTATTAAAAGGGTATAATTACGAAAAGCTTGGAAGCACATCATCCATTGCAACTGCTGTCAATTCTAAAATAATTAAGGCGATGGTAGTTTTGATGCCTGATAAAGAAATACTTAAAGCATTCAGTTCATTGACTAAACCGTATTTCGACCAAATACTAAGAAATGAACAGGAAAGTATTAGGTTAACAATTCTACGCGACACACTTCTCCCGAAGCTGATGTCAGGAGAACTAAAAATTAACGCAACTGAAGTATTATAGATTACGATGAACAAGTCAATAAACATACTTGATAAAGAATATCTGCAATGGGTGAAAGACCTTTGCGGTCGCTACCGTCAAAGCCAAATAAAGGCAGCGGTGAAAGTAAATGTGGAACAGTTGAAATTCAACTGGCTTTTAGGTCGTGACATTGTTGAATTGCACGTAGAAGAACGCTGGGGCGAAAGTGTTATCACTCGATTGAGCAAAGATTTACGTGAAGCTATACCCAATGCGGCTGGTTTGTCAAA
>NZ_GG774811.1:59622-123330 GCF_000163675.1 Bacteroides sp. D22
ATACAAGGATGCTCTGAAAACTTTACCACCAACTTGGTGGAAAAAATGAAACGGAATTATTCCACCAAGTTGGTGGAATATTTGAAGTCCCATGGAGACACCATTGTTTGATAATGGATAAAGTGAAAGACGATATAGACAAAGCTCTGTTCTATGTTCACCAGACGGTGGAGAACGGCTGGAGTCGTAGTATGCTGCTCAATTTCATTAGCACCGACCTTTATGAGCGGCAGGGCAAGGCACTGACTAACTTTACAAAAACATTGCCTGACGCGATGAGCGACCTTGCACAGGAGTTGACCAAAGACCCCTACAATTTTGCTTTCACGGGTATAACTGGGCGTTACAATGAACGGTTGCTCAAAGATGCTCTACTGAATAACATTACCCGATTCCTGATTGAACTGGGTACGGGTTTCGCTTATGTGGGCAAAGAATATCGTTTAGAAATAGGCGAAACGGAAAACTTTATCGACTTGCTCTTTTATAATCTTTCGCTTTCCTGCTATGTAGTGGTAGAGGTAAAGATCGGTAAATTTGCTTTTGCCGACATCGGTCAATTAGGTGGATATGTGGTAGCTTGCAATCATTTGCTGCGTAAGGAAGGAAGGGATAACCCAACCATCGGCTTACTGATTTGCAAAGAGAAAGACCGCATACAAGCTCAGTATGCTTTGGAGGCAAGTAGCCAACCTTTGGGTATTTCCGAATATGATCTGGAGAAGTTTTATCCCGAAAAAGTGGAAGGTACCATGCCTACCATAGAAGAGATAGAAGCTAAATTAAGAGATAACTAACAATGAAACCAACAATTTAACCCGCTAAATTCTCATTTAACCGCTAAATTCCCATTTATTATTCTTCACTGTCAAAATCGAAATCAAAGTCGAAATCATCCATGAACTCCGGAGTTGTAAATTCTTCCAGTTCCCGACGATCTTTCTTGGTCGGACGTCCGGTTCCACGTGCACGGTCTACGAATCCGCTGATTTTACTCATTTCAAGCAGTTCGTATTGATCGGGAGTAGTTACGTTTTCCATCATTTCCGATACAAGTTTGGCTCCCACACGTTTTTCAATAGTTTGTAATACCTTGAATGAATAAGTGATAGGCGGTTTCTTCACCTGAATAACGTCTCCCGGTTTTATCATACGGGCAGCTTTGGCTAGAGAACCGTTGATGGTAATACGTCCTTTTTTGCAGGCTTCTGCTGCAATCGTACGTGTCTTGAAGATGCGGACAGCCCACATCCATTTATCTATTCTTGCTTCGGCCATTTTAGTTAGTTGTTTAGTGATAAGCAATTCGTTGGTTAGTATCAGTTGACGTTGTCATTTATCGCTAACCGTTCATTGCTATCTTTATTTTTATAGGACTAGTCTATTATTTTTTATTGAACTGGTTCATCGTGATGTCAATACCGGCGAGACAGAAACTTTTTATAATTTCCCCTGCCATCTCCAGTCTTTCATCCATTGTTTTCCAATCTTCGTCAGTGAAGTGTCCGAGTACATAATCAACCTGTCCGCCACGTGGAAAATCATTTCCGATACCAAATCGCAGGCGGGCATAGTTTTGAGTGCCCAGAATAGCGGCGATATGCTTCAATCCATTATGTCCTGCATCACTCCCTTTTCCCTTCAGGCGTAAAGTTCCAAAGGGAAGAGCCAGATCATCTACTACGATCAGTACATTTTCCAATGGAATATTTTCTTTCTGCATCCAATAGCGAACGGCCAGTCCGCTTAGGTTCATAAAAGTCGATGGCTTAAGCAAAATCAACTGGCGTCCTTTGATAGAAAAGCTGGTAGTGAATCCATATCGTCCATCCATAAAAGGAGGAGCGTTATTGATTCTAGCCAATGCTTCTACTGTCATGAATCCGATATTATGTCGCGTTTCATGATATTCGGGACCAATGTTTCCCAGTCCGACAACTAAGTATTTTATCATCGTATTTCCGTAAAACAGTTCATTAATATAGAAAGAGAAACGCAGATTAATACAAATTAATGCAGACTGAACATCTGCTTTAATCTGCATTAATCTGCGTTTGAAGTATATCTCTTTACAGGGATAATCTCAATTACTTACCAGCGGCTGCTGCTGCACCTCTTGCTGCACGAGTCAACTTAACAGCACATACAACGGCTTCTTTTGCACTAATCAGTTCAAGACCTTCGAAGCTCAATTCGCCAACTTTAACAGTCTTACCCAAGCCCAGGTGAGAAACGTTAACGGTCAACTTTTCAGGAATTACATTGTACAAAGCTTTCACTTTGATCTTACGCATCTGCAGTGCAAGTTTACCACCGGCTTTCACACCTTCTGCAAGACCTTCCAATTGTACAGGAACTTCCATTACGATAGGTTTAGCTTCGTCAATTTGATAGAAGTCAACGTGTAGGATAGTATCTTTTACCGGGTGGAACTGAATATCTTTCAGGATAGCGTTTACTTTTTTGCCATCGATAATCAGGTCTACAACGTAGATGTGCGGAGTATAAACCAAGTTACGAAGTCCTTCGTTAGTCACTGTGAAGTGAACTACTTCATTACCTCCGTAAAGTACACAAGGTACACCACCGTTTTTACGAATTTCTTTCAAAGCTCTTGCTTGTTCTGAAGAGCGTTCTGCAATTGTTCTTGCAGTTCCTTTTACTTCAATTGATTTCATTTCTTTAAAAAATTGTGTTACTCTAAATTAAGTTAGTTTGCTTAATTCACCATCACACGATGTGGATTATCACACGATGTTGCAAAAAAGCGGTGCAAAAGTACATCTTTTTTTTGAAATATCAAAGAGTTACTTTCTTAAAAGTCAATATCAATCTTAATTTCGCTCTCCAATTTGTTTTCCCGGGCTTCTTCGATTGCTTTCCGTTCATTTTCTTCATCAGCTTCGATGTTCAGGCGGGCGATATATTCGTTTGCGTCGCTGCACTCAATGAAATTGACTGCTTCTTCGAGTCCTGCCATAAACTTCTGAAAGTCTTCCCTATATAGGAAGATTTTGTGTTTCTCGAAACTAACTTGAGAATCATCGCCTTCTCCCGTTATCACTTTTTTGCTCTCTGTAATAGCCAGGAACATTTCATCTTTACGATTCTTTTTTACGTCGAGGTAATAGATGCGTTTACCTGCCTTAATGGACTTGGAGAATACGATCTCCTTATCATTCATGTCTGCGCTCATTTTCTTTTTTAAATCTTCCATATCTTTCGGTCCGTTTATAATCGGCTTCAAAATTGGATATTTTTTTTAAACTGTCAAAAGAAAAAGCGCAGAGAATCAAATACTGCATTAAAAAATGTGATTTATTAGTGGAAACTCATTAAAAATATCTACTTTTGCAGTTCGATAACAACAGTATTAATTTGAATTATGATCAACAGAGTTCTTATTCGTCTTAAGATTATACAGATAGTATATGCCTATTATCAGAATGGCAGCAAAAATCTAGACTCAGCGGAGAAAGAGTTATTCTTTAGTCTTTCAAAGGCGTATGACCTTTACAACTATTTGTTAATGCTGATGATAGCATTGACAGAGTATGCACAAAAACGTATTGATGCGGCAAAAGCTAAATTGGCACCTACGACAGAGGAATTGTATCCCAACAGGAAGTTCGTAGATAACAAGTTTATTGCTCAATTGGAAGTCAATAAACAATTGACGGAGTTTATAGCTAATCAGAAAAGAACCTGGACAAACGACCAGGATTTTATCAAAGAGCTTTATGAGAAAATTGTAGAAACCGATATCTATAAAGATTATATGGCTTCTGATGACAACTCATACGAAGCTGATCGTGAACTGTGGAGAAAAATCTATAAGACATACATCTTTAATAATGATTCTCTTGACCAGGTATTGGAAGACCAGAGTCTGTACTGGAATGATGATAAAGAAATTGTAGACACGTTCGTCTTGAAAACAATCAAACGCTTTGATGAAAAGAAGGGTGCCAACCAGGAACTGCTTCCGGAATTTAAGGATGACGAAGATCAGGAGTTTGCACGTCGTCTGTTCCGTCGCACCATTTTGAATTCTGACTATTACCGTCATTTGGTGAGTGAGAATACAAAAAACTGGGATTTGGACCGCATCGCATTTATGGATGTAATCATTATGCAGACTGCATTAGCAGAAATTCTTAGTTTCCCGAACATTCCGGTCAGTGTTTCGTTAAATGAATATGTAGAGATTGCGAAGTTGTATAGCACAGCTAAAAGCGGTAGCTTTATCAACGGTACGCTGGATGGAATAGTTAATCAATTAAAAAAAGAAGGTAAGTTGACTAAAAACTGATACCTTTGTCCATATAGTAGAAACTAAAACAGATTATTTATGAACGTATTGACTGTATTATTGCAAGCTCCTGCCGGTGCTGCCGGAGGTGGAAGTATGATGTGGATCATGCTGATAGCTATGTTTGTTATCATGTATTTCTTTATGATCCGTCCTCAAAATAAGAAGCAGAAAGAAATAGCTAATTTCCGTAAATCTCTTCAGGTAAATCAGAATGTGATTACTGCAGGTGGTATCCACGGAACAATCAAGGAAATTACTGACGACTATATAGTACTTGAGATTGCTTCTAATGTAAAGATTAAAATAGACAAGAATTCTATATTCGCTGATGCTTCAGCGGCTAGCAATCAGTCTAAATAAATAGTTGGTAAATAAATGCCTATGTTTGATCGTAGGAATATAAAATATACATATTTAAAACTATCTAAGAAAATTAAGGATTTTCTGCTCAGTGATAAGAGCAGAGAGTTCTTAATTTTTTTATTTTTCTTTCTGATAGCCGGTGGATTCTGGTTGCTTCAGACGCTCAATAATGATTATGAAGCGGAGTTTTCTATCCCGGTGCGAATGAAAGATCTTCCTAACAATGTAGTGTTGACTTCGGAACCTCCTTCCGAACTTCGTGTTCGAGTGAAAGATAAAGGGACAGTGCTTCTCAATTATATGTTGGGGAAAAGTTTCTTTCCGGTCAATCTAGGTTTTCTTGATTATAAAGGAAAAGATAATCATGTGAAAATTTATGCTTCCGACTTTGAGAAAAAAATATTAAGCCAACTGAATGTATCCTCCAAAATCCTATCGATCAAGCCGGATACATTAGAATATATCTATTCCGAAGGAAAGTCCAAGCTGGTTCCTGTTCGTTTTCAGGGGAAAGTGACAGCCGGACTTCAATATTATGTATCTGACACCATTTGTAAGCCGGACTCTGTATTGGTTTATGCTCCGGAAGGAATTTTGGATACTATAACAACTGCATATACTCAAAATATAACTTTGGAGAATATATCTGATACAACCCGGCGACGAATTCCGCTGACTTCTGAAAGAGGAGTGAAGTTTGTTCCGGCTTCGGTAGAAATGACTTTCCCGGTGGATATTTATACGGAGAAAACGGTCGAAGTGCCATTACATGGAGTTAATTTTCCGGCAGATAAGGTGTTACGTACTTTTCCTTCCAAAGTTCAGATTACTTTTCAAGTGGGCTTAAAACGGTTCCGCAGTATAAAAGCAAGCGATTTTATCATCAATATCTCTTATGAAGAATTGCTGAAGCTTGGCTCTGATAAATATACGGTTAAATTGAAGTCGTTTCCAAGTGGAATAAATCAAATACGTATTGTTCCCGAGCAAGTGGACTTCCTGATAGAACAAATTACTTCTAATGGCGATTAAGATTGGCATAACCGGTGGCATTGGTAGTGGAAAAAGTGTTGTTTCCAGGCTACTCGAAATAATGGGAATACCTGTCTATATATCAGATATAGAAGCAAAGCGAATTACACAGACAGATCCGGTGATTCGCCGGGGGCTTTGTGATCTGGTTGGTCAGGATGTGTTTCAGGGTGGAGAGTTGAATCGTTCTTTGTTGGCTTCTTATATGTTCGGTCATCAGGAGCATGTGCGGAAAGTGAATGAGATTATTCATCCGCAAGTGAAAGAAGATTTCCGACAATGGGCTGCCCGGTTGAAAAGTGAACTGCTGGTGGGTATGGAGTCTGCAATACTGGTGGAAGCTGGTTTTAAGGATGAAGTTGATTTTCTGGTTATGGTATATGCGCCGCTGGAAGTGAGAGTGGAACGTGCTGTAAAGCGGGACTGTTCGTCAAGAGAACTGGTGATGAAGCGTATCGAAGCTCAAATGAGTGATGAAGTAAAGAGAAGCCATGCCGATTTCGTGATAGTGAATGATGATGAAACACCGTTAATTCCACAGGTTTTGGAGCTTATTTCTTTGCTATCTAAAAATAATCATTACCTTTGCTCCGCAAAAAAATAATTAATAAATAAAAGGATATATACTATGTTGAAGACTATCTTGTCTATCTCAGGTAAACCGGGATTATACAAACTTATTTCGCAAGGAAAAAATATGTTGATTGTTGAATCAGTCAATGCTGAAAAGAAACGTTTCCCTGCTTATGGTAATGAAAAAATTATCTCTTTGGCAGATATAGCAATGTACACGGACGATGCAGAAGTTCCTTTGTATGATGTGTTGGAGTCAATAAAAGAGAAAGAAAAATCAGCGCAGGCTTCTATCGATCCGAAAAAAGCGACTCCCGAACAATTGCGTGAATACTTGGCTGAAGTATTACCTAATTTTGATCGTGAACGTGTATATGTAGCCGATATTAAGAAATTGGTTGCTTGGTATAACATCTTAATTTCTAATGGAATTACAGAATTCAAACCGGAAGGAGAGATTAAGGAAGAAGAAGTTGCAGAGTAATCTGTATAGTTTATTTAATAGGAATAAAGAACATGATAATCATTTAAGGTGGTTATCATGTTTTTTTTATATAAACACTTGTAGGTTTAGGAAAAAATTAGTATTATTTGGGTAATCTTTTGCAATAATAAATATCTTCTACTTATATTGTAAATAATGATGCTTTTTATGTATCTTTGTCGCTGTTCACCATTCTTGGGAATATAGCTCGTGGATGCTGAATAACGTTTTTTAATGTTGGGTATGGAGACAATAACAAATAAAGAAGTAAACGTCCGTTTGGACAATGAAAAAGGGACATTATGCCTGACAGGTTTGTTGGCAGGTACAATGGTATTCCTTTACGATTCACAGGGAGAACTAAGAGGCAAACATAAATTTGCTTTGCCTTCATTGACTATGGAAATACCCCAACCGGGCACTTATGTTTTGGTGATGAGTCATCCGAACTGCCAACCGGAAGTTCGGCGAATTACATATTTAGGAATATAAAAAAGGGGCTGCCTAACATGTTTCTTTTTAACGATTTCACCCCTATCAGAGTTCAAACAAACTCTGATAGGAGTGATTTTTAATTTTAGAGACTTGTTAGACAGTCCCATTCTATTTGAATGATGACTTTTAATTTCTGAATACCAATCCGTCTCCGTCAGCATCAACAATAATTGCTTTGCTTCGGTCGACTTCCTGTGATAGTAACTTCTTGGATAGATCATTCAGCAGATAGCGTTGAATAGCCCTCTTCACCGGACGAGCTCCAAATTCAGGATCATAACCCACTTGCGATAAGAAGTTCAATGCTCCTTCTGTCAATTGCAGTTCCACTCCGTTTTCGGCAAGCATTTTCTGTACTCCTTTAATTTGTAAAAGTACGATTTGCTTGATTTCTTTTTCGTTCAATGGTAAGAACATAATCGTTTCATCAATACGGTTCAGGAATTCCGGACGAATTGTCTTTTTCAACATATTCATCACTTCCTTCTTCGTTTCTTCGATTACTTCTTCCTTATTGGAACCATGCAACTTCTCCATCTGACTTTGTATATAAGAACTGCCCATATTTGAAGTCATGATGATAATGGTATTTTTGAAGTTGACCACCCTTCCTTTATTGTCAGTCAGTCGTCCGTCATCCAATACCTGTAACAGAATATTGAAGACATCCGGATGAGCCTTTTCTATTTCGTCAAACAAAACAACAGAGTAAGGTTTTCGCCGTATAGCTTCTGTCAACTGACCACCTTCATCGTATCCAACATATCCCGGAGGCGCTCCGACCAGACGGGAGACACTATGTTTTTCCTGATACTCACTCATATCGATACGAGTCATCATCGTTTCGTCATCAAACAGGAACTCTGCCAATGCCTTTGCTAATTCGGTCTTACCTACGCCGGTGGTTCCCAGGAAGATAAATGACCCGATCGGACGTTTCGGATCTTGTAATCCGGCACGGCTACGGCGCACAGCATCTGCCACCGCTTCAATCGCTTCGTCCTGACCAATTACACGTTGATGAAGTTCTTCTTCCAAGTGCAACAGTTTATCTTTTTCACTTTGCAGCATCTTGCTGACAGGAATACCAGTCCAGCGGGAAACAACATCAGCAATATCTTCAGCGTCTACCTCCTCCTTAATCATGGCTTTATCGCCTTGCATATCACGCAGTTGTTTTTGAGTATCTTCTATTTCTTTATCCAAAGCCTGAAGTTTACCATAACGGATTTCGGCTACTTTACCGTAATCGCCTTCACGTTCGGCTTTTTCTGCCTCAAATTTAAGATTCTCTATCTCAACCTTGTTCTGCTGGATTTTATCCATCAGCGTTTTCTCACTTTGCCATTTAGCTTTAAAGGACTTTTCCTGTTCTTTGAGCTCGGCAAGTTCCTTACCGATAATTTCCAGTTTCGGTTTATCGTTTTCACGTTTGATAGCCTCGCGTTCAATTTCCAGCTGCTTGATTTTACGGGAAATCTCATCCAGTTCTTCAGGAACGGAATCTACTTCCATACGCAGTTTGGCTGCGGCTTCGTCCATCAGGTCAATGGCTTTATCCGGCAGGAAACGGTCGGTGATGTAACGGCTACTCAATTCGACAGCTGCAATGATTGCGTCGTCTTTGATACGTACGTGATGATGGTTCTCGTAACGTTCTTTCAATCCGCGAAGGATGGAAATGGTACTCAAGTTATCCGGTTCGTCCACTTGCACGATTTGGAAACGACGCTCCAATGCTTTATCCTTTTCGAAGTATTTTTGATACTCGTCAAGGGTTGTTGCTCCGATGGAACGTAGTTCTCCACGAGCTAAGGCGGGCTTTAGAATGTTGGCGGCATCCATGGCACCTTCACCTTTTCCGGCACCTACCAGCGTGTGAATCTCATCAATGAACAGAATAATATCACCTTCTGATTTCTTCACCTCATTGACAACTGATTTCAATCGTTCTTCAAATTCACCTTTGTACTTTGCGCCGGCAACCAGTGCTCCCATATCCAGTGAATAAACTTGTTTGTTCTTCAGGTTTTCGGGCACGTCTCCGCGAAGAATACGATGTGCCAAACCTTCTACAATAGCCGTTTTACCGGTACCCGGTTCACCAATCAGAATCGGGTTGTTCTTTGTACGGCGGCTCAATATCTGTAATACTCGGCGGATTTCTTCATCACGTCCGATTACGGGATCCAGTTTTCCGCTACGGGCAGCTTCGTTCAGGTTGATAGCATACTTTTCCAATGATTGATAAGTATCTTCACTGGATTGTGATGTAACCTTTTCTCCTTTTCTCAATTCGCTGATAGCGTTGCGCAATTCTTTTTCCGTCATACCGGCATCTTTCAAGATCGTGGAGACGGTACTCTTAACAGTCAGCAATGCCAGTATGATAGGCTCTAATGAAACAAACTCGTCGCCCATTTCTTTAGAATACTGTGTTGCTTTCTGCAAAACTTCGTTGGATTCACGACTTAGATACGGTTCTCCGCCGGATACTTTCGGCAGGGAGTCGATTTGCTTGTCGACCACGAGAGCTACTTGCTGTCCATTCATACCAAGTTTTTGGAAGATGAAATTAGTGACGTTTTCGCCTACTTTCATTACTCCCTGCATGATGTGGACAGGTTCAATGGCTTGTTGTCCCCGGCTTTGTACCAGGTTTACGGCCTCCTGTACCGCTTCTTGAGATTTAATGGTAAAATTGTTAAAGTTCATATCTTTGTTCTCCTTTCTTATTTCACGTTTTTAATAACACCTAAAGGGGCTCAAAAGATTTGCCAAGTATAAAAATATGACAAAATAGCATGAGTATTAAGGAGTTAAAGGACAAAATGACCTTTTTTATCTAGATATGACTGACGAATTTACCATATACTCCACAGAATAGGATGGGCTTCAGAATAAGATGGGTTTTCAATGAAGTTTACTATTCTGTGGAGAAACAATTGTTAGAAGATTCTTATCGGGAAGTCTCTAAGCTCTCTTTCTACTTTTTTCGCATTAAATTTGTGTGCGTTGAAATTCTTTCCCAACCATTCCCGATATTCTTTTGCAGCTTTTGAGTGTGGTTGTTTTAATGCCTCCAACATCTCTTGGTAACCATATATTCCTCCGCAATCTTCGGGTGGACATGCATTTGCTCCGTCTATGAGAAAGATGCCTTGTGTTTCGTCCTTTTTATATGCTTGTTGCGATTCCAGAGTAATCCGATGCACCCAACTATCTCCGAAATCATATTCATATTTAATATGTGAGCCTTTTCGGGTAAGGATCTCTCCTAAAGAGAGAGAGTAGGAGTTGACTGTATTATTGGGATCAAACAAAAGATCATCACCGTATTCATCGGCTGTATATATTGTTTTCCCTTTTTGAAACAGATGCAAGTGATAGCCTTCCCACCCCATTGCGGTATTTATGACATCCGCAAAATTTTCCAGACGGATGTTGGAAGGAACTTCCACTATACGATATATTTCCGGGTCGGAATTAATCAAAGAAATTTTTATATTGAATTTTTTAGAGGTTTGTTCTTCAATGTAGAAAGATTCGTCGTATTCATCATCGTCAAACTCGTCATCGTATTCTTCATCAAATTCGTTATCATCAAATTCATTATTCCCATTGAAGGCAAAGAACTCATTCAATAAGTTCATTAGTTCTTCCATACTGTCCACTTCCAATCCCTTCAGTTCTGCGTGTGGCATTTCTTTTTTTATTTCTTTGATTCCTCTTCTCGTTAATGTATTGGGAATTTTGAATCGTTTATAGATTTTTTCCAATATAGGCAACGTTTCTATGGCACGGATATTCATCAACGTATTTGTGATATAGTCAATTATCGCGATATTATTATCTTCCCCACGCTCAAACCGATCGTAATAAGAATTCAATAATTGGCAGAACCAGTTAATAATTTCCAATCTTCGTTCAGGGTTGGTTATGGCAATTTGTGCGACAGCACTACAAATATCTTCTTTTCCGAAAGGAGCGATTCCGTCTTCATTCATGAAACTAAATAGCAAAGGCAATTGGTGCTGTCCGAGTTGGTAAATGATGGCAATGGTAGCTTCATCCTGTACGAGGTGGCAATAGGAAGCGAGGAAAGTCGGACTTTGCCGCATTATTTCCAAGATGATATTTAAAGAAGATTCCATTCGGTAATGTTCCATCGCCCAGTAGATATACCATAACTTAAAAGGTCTGTCTTCTTCTTTTGCGTTTTCGAGAGGTCCTTGATAATGGATGAATAGATGTAGGATAAAGTTGCGCAAATCTTTTTCTAATTCGGCAGCGAGTACTGTCGTGCAATCTTTTTTAAACTCGTCAAATGGGTAGTCTTTGCATGTCTGCATATCCCAAAGCCTTTGCAGGTAAGCTGCAATGGGGGTTGCTTCCGAGCTATAGTCCGGATGTTGATAGTGATAGAAAGCTTCTTCCATTTGTTGGTAGATTTTTTCTAATCCGTTATTGCTTAATATATCTATCACTTCCTGTTGTTCTTCGGGTGTAAACAAGTTTAATACTTCGGTCATAATCGCATCGAGATCGATCGAAGTTTGGTTCTTTTTTTTATTCATTATCGTGCCATTTAATAAATTTGTCAATTTTCTCCAAAGGTACGCCTCTTTATTGAGTAATAGCCTGATAATTTCTCTTTTTTTTAAATATTCTTTCCGGAGAAGATAAGAAAGTTTATCTTTGTCCTATAGTAGAGAGTAAATCTGTTTTCTAATTGATGACTAATGATATGAATGATAAACCACAAATAAAATTATCGGAAACAGTGGTGCTGATTGATGCTGCTTTCCTGAATTTCGTAATTACGGATATGAAGAGATACTTCGAAGAGACTTTGCAACGTTCTTTACAAGAGATCGATCTTTCGATGTTGACTACCTATTTGACTTTGGATGCTGGGATTGCGGAAGGAAAAAATGAAGTGCAGTTTCTTTTTGTTTATGATAAAGAGTCAGGTAATCTTGCGCATTGCCAGCCTTCTGACTTGGAGAAAGAGTTGAATGGAGTTGCTTTTCAAAGCCCTTATGGAGAATATTCGTTTGCCAGTGTTCCGTCGGAAGGGATGGTGTCGAGAGAGGACTTGTTTTTAGACTTATTATCCATTGTAGCCGATTCGGCCGATGTGAAAAAAATGATTCTGGTATCTTTCAATGAAGAATATGGAAAGAAAGTGACTGATGCTTTGAATGAAGTACAGGGTAAGGAGATTGTCCAATTCCGAATGAACGAACCGGATACTCCGGTAGCTTATAAATGGGATATGTTGGCTTTTCCTGTCATGCAGGCATTGGGAATCAGAGCCGATGAATTATAGCCATAGCTACCCATTTCAGTCATTAATCGCTAATCACTAATAAGTTAATCACTATTTTCCATGTCCGATTTTCGTTTAAAAGTATTTCAGAGCGTGGCGAAGAATTTAAGTTTCACGAAGGCTTCGCAAGAGCTGTTTGTCAGTCAGCCTGCTATCACTAAGCACATTCAGGAACTGGAAGCTTATTATCAGACTCGTTTGTTCGATCGTCAGGGCAGTAAGATCTCGTTGACTAAGTCCGGAGAACTATTATTGAAACATAGCGAAAAGATTTTGGACGATTATAAACAGTTGGAATATGAGATGCATTTGTTGCATAATGAATATATCGGCGAACTGAAACTGGGTGCCAGTACTACGATTGCGCAATATGTACTTCCTCCTTTGTTGGCGGATTTTATAGCCAAGTTTCCACAAATCAATCTTTCTTTGATTAATGGAAATTCCCGGGGAGTGGAAGCTGCTTTACAAGAACATCGGATTGATTTGGGATTGGTTGAAGGTATCTTCCGTTTGCCTAATCTGAAGTATACTCCATTTTTGCAAGACGAACTGGTTGCCGTGGTTCATACCCATAGTAAATTGGCTGTTTCGGATGAGATCGCTCCGGAAGATTTGCCAAATATCCCCTTAGTTTTGCGGGAGAGAGGTTCAGGAACGTTGGATGTGTTTGAACGTTCCCTGTTACGCCATAATTTGAAACTATCTTCTTTGAATGTATTGATGTATCTCGGTAGTACGGAGAGCATCAAGCTTTTTTTGGAACATACAGATTGTATGGGAATTGTTTCTATCCGTTCTGTTTATAAGGAACTGGTTGCCGGTAATTTTCGTGTGGTTGAGATAAAAGGAATGCCCATGCAGCGCGAGTTTAATTTTGTGCAACTGCAAGGGCAGGAGGGAGGTTTATCTCAAGCTTTCATGCGATTTGCCGGGCATCACAGTAAGAGTTTGTAATCAAACCTCTTCCATACGGACTAATTCCCAGCCGCAGAATTGTATGACAATGCAGTGAAGTTGAGTTCCCTGACATAGTTGGCGGACTTTCGGACCGGCAGCATAACCATGAATTTGTTCAACGGCTTCCTGCCATTGTGCGGTGCCTTGGGTGTCGTATTTTTCTTTCGGCAGATATTTTAATTCCAAGATATAGCTATGCGCTACTTCTGCGTAACGTTGCAGATCGGGCATTAGAAACATATCGCAAAAGCCGTGATTCAGTTCTACTTCAGGCATTGTGAGGTAGTAGGCGTTCACGCTAAGGTAAGCGGTGAAGAATCCCTGAATGTTACGTTCGCCCTCAATGCTGCTGCGTACGGAAGTATTCTCCTTATAAGCTTTGGCTATGAATTCCAATGCCGGTCGCCATTGTCCGTCAAAAGCCATATCATTGAATAAAATCTCTATATCTATCAGGTTGATATAATGGTGATTCTGATATTCTTCCAGGATATATTCATAATATTGTTTACGGACATTCGTGTTGGGAATTCCCAGGATAGTCAGATTTCCACGTGTTCCGATGATAGTTAGCATACCATAATAAAATAATAGACTGGGGAATATTTCCGGATTCGTAATTTGATCGGCAGAAAAAGACTGGTATAGGTTAGTCATGATTTTCCCTTCTTCGGCAATTCGTTTGATAACACCTTTGCGGTTACCGTCAAGACGGTCAAGTTGAATCAGTTTTTTCATCTTATTGTAGTCTGTACGGGTATTAGGATCAATCATTTGTTCAGGGGATTCTCCTAACTGAATTCGATTACGTAGGTAATAGAGTACCATGTCGCAATTAAACATTTTAGGATCTGATTTTAGACTTTGGCGAGCAAAACAATAATTATCATACCATGGCTTCATCTCCTGAATCATTTCTTCAATGTCTCCTTGTAACTGCCCTGCTTCCTGATAATATCGGAGCATAGTACGTACGTCTTCTTCAGAAAATCCCAGCATTTGATTAAACAGTGGATTAGTGCTGATGTTCCAACCTATGTTATATCCGCTTGACAAGTCATCCAAAGTTACGGGGCTGACCCCAATCATGAATATACGGTCGAACATTCCTTTATAATTTTTGAAGGCATCTCTGTAGAATCCGCTGGCATGGGTGATGGCGTGGTATATCTCATTTCCTTTCTCGTTGAGTACGACGTTCGTGAAATTGTCATACTCATCTATAATAAGGTATAGGGGATACCCTTGACGGCGTGCTTCATCGTCTAGTATATGCAGTTTATCAATCCCTTTTTCCGCTGTGCTGAAGCGCTCAATAAACTCATCCGTGTAGTATTCACGATAACGGTTCAGAAAGCCATCCAGTTGCACTGCGCTATACGAATCAAATCTTTGTGGCAGTTCATCAATGTTGCCGCCAATCTTGGAAAAGTCAAGATAAAGCATCTGATATTTGCCTTGAAGCGGAGTTGTATTCTGCCCGATCCAGAGATTCCCGAAAAGTTGCTGGAACTTATCTTTCTGTGAAAGGTCATAATATGAACGAAGCATGCTTAGTAGCAGGCTCTTGCCAAAGCGTCTTGGACGGATGAATATCAGATAGTTGGCTTGATCTTCCAACATGGGGATATACATTGTTTTATCCACATAATAGCGGTTTTGCGTGATTACATCCTCAAAATTGGACATACCATAAGGAATTCCTTTTATTGTTCCCATAACTTTTTCAGATTGTTTCTTCTTGTTTTCCAAACAATTAATTACCAAAGATAGTTTTTTTGAAATGGATATTCCATTCTTTTGCGCTTATTTTTTATCTAATTATAAACGCAGTTTTTAACGTCAGGGATTATCTTCTACTAGAAAAGAAAAAACGTTTTTATTTCTCATATTCTCATGATTTCGCATTAATCAGCATATAATCAGTGAATTATAGTATGAGAAATGTTTTTAATAAATCGCATTTCTCATCATTTCCGGGTGAAATAAGCCTTAAAAACAGTTATTTCTCATACTTTTTTTAAGTCATTTCTCATACTATTATTGCCCTTCTTCGACTATTTTCTTCTTTGTATATACCCTATGTGTTCCTCTTCCGGTGATTTCTATTCCCGAATCGGGTTGATGTCCCCATTGTCGCAGTTCAGTGGTTGCTGCTGTTTGTAGTAATCCGGTTAGTTTCCGATATTCCCAAACGGTCAGGAAAGGATGTTCGTCCAGATACTTTAGGGCTAATGCCAGTCGTTGTTCCGGTGTGAATTTATTCGAGGATTTTTGCTTTTTCCAAGGAGCTCTTTCCAACCGGCATCTTTCGCTGATATTTCTTACCATTTCCCTGTCTACCCGGAAATTGACGCCTCCTATAAAAATACTTTGTGCGTTGCGGTGTTTTCCACCTTCTTTCGCATCTTCCCGTTCCTTATCTCTGCCTAAGGTGAGCGATGGAGTGAATGTACCTATCCCGTCTATCTTTACCGAACGTCCCTCTGCCATCATGTGTGCCATTTCAATAGCTGTCTGAAGCAGTACGCCTTCTATGTCTCCGGCACTGAAGCCGCTGACATCGCCCACCCGTCGTGCCAACTCTTTTATGCTTGCATTGTCTATCCGTGCAAACTTCGGATATGTAATTCTTTTGCCCGTCTTTCGTATGTCGGGCATCTCCTCCATAATGTATCGTGCCATACTATCTGTTGTTTAAAGTATTAATAGATAAGTTCTTTTCTATTGGAAGTAAACTTCCTTTCCTCTAATAGAAAAGTTCCTTTGGGTTAAATGTAAACTGTAAACGGAAGTTTTGTTTTTATAAATGCAACTTGCGTTTATAAAAATGAAAGTTCTGTTTTTATAATCAAAACTTTCATTTATAGTTTGCTATTACACAAAGGTAAGTTATCTGTTCGTCAAAAGCAAGTTTATCAGTAATAAAGAATAATTTATTTGTTAATAGATTGGGAGAGGAGTAATAATGAATGAGATAAAGAGTAATGATGGACTGATTCTGAAAGGTAGTTGATTGATTTAATAAGGTTGAGAGTGTGTTTGTCTTATCTCTTTTTCTGTATTTGGATGAAAGATTCCTTTGCATATCTTTGTGTTTATAATAAAAAATCATACATTTGTGAACAAAGTCTGTAGTGATGGACTTTTATATATTTATTTAAAGAAGAAATTGTAAGAAGCGTTGTGCTTCATTCTTGTTTCTGAAAACCTAGGAAATTTTCAAAACGTACAAGAATGGCATAGTCGGTTCTCACGTCGTATAGGCGTGGGTCTGCTGTCTATTCATTTGTACGTTTGGGTTTTCCTAGGACCTTCAGAAACAAGTGAGAGCACGCAGTTCCGCGCTTTCTGTTTTTTGTAATATTCCGGGGGAACGCGGAATGCAAATTTTTTTAAAATGACGAAACTAAAGAAAAGCTTATTTTTAGCTTTATTGACCATTGGCGTAGCAATGGCAAGTTGCAGTGATGGAGACGACGAATCTTCAAAAACAATTGAACTGACTGGAGGTACACAAACCACGCAAACAGTCTTTGCCGACGAAACGACCCTAAACAACGGTATCAAATTCACAGCTACCGAAGCATGGACGGCTACTATTACTGAAGTAGCAACCACCAAAGCGGCTGCCGGGCGTGTGGATTGGGTGGAATTGAGTGCTTATTCGGGAGGTGCGGGTGAATTTACATTGACCATGACGTTGCAACCGAACTTGACGGGACAGAGCCGCAAGGCTGAAATCCGTATTGTTTGCGGAGATACCACGATTGTGATTGTTATAGAACAGAAAGGAACAACGCAGGACGGTACTCTCCAAAAAATGATTCGTAAAGTTATTTACGAATACACGGACAATGAGGACGAGTATAAATCTTCGAATGAATATAAAAGTTATGAGTTTAAATACAATTCATTAGGAAGAATTGCCGAATGTGTAAGAAAGAACGGGCCCGATGCGAGTGAGGCAAATCTCAAATATACTGAAACGATTGCTTTCGACTATACGATAGCCAATGAAGTCCGCATTCAAAACCGGCGGATTTATCATGATGGAACAAGTAGTGACGGAGAGATTGAAAAAAGCACAGTCATGTTGAATGAGCAAGGATTTGCAACCCGTATCACATTTCCGGAGGATTATGTAGGTTTTGAATATAATGCTGATAATCGTTTGTCGAAAATAGACAATACAAACACAAAGGATGATTACGATAAATTTTGGATGACATTGGGTTATACAGACGGTCTGCTGACAAAAACCGTGTATCATGAAAACTATCATGAGGACGAAGTTTGGGAATATACCGTAGACGAGCTTTATCCCAATCGTTATGCAAATGATAAACTCAACATTGATCCTAACGGTTTCCTGTTGGATATAGATGACGATTATCAGATGCTTTATATTATGCGTCTGTTTGGTAACGGCTCAAAATGCTATCTTGAGAAAATAGATTATGAAATGGACGGTGAAGGGAGGCCGGAATGGATCTATACAACACCGAATAAAACGGTTCATGAGAATTATACTTATACCAAATACACTGAAACAGTCCATCCTGTTGTATATGCGTTTGATAATAACGGCTATGTCACAACTATGAGCTGGAACGAACCGTTTAAAAAAATACGTGTGGATTATGATGTCATTGTAGGAAATACGCTTAAACGCCCTGGGTATCCGGAATACGGTTATGAATACACGACTACCAACGAAAGAGAAACAGAGGTGGAAACCAATAAGAATATCATTAAATATTCATTTCATTATAATAAATGATTCATAGGAAACAGATAATCAATCATTAGTTTCTATGGCAAAACCATACTTCCGAACCGTGTTTAGCGGTTCGGATTTTTTGTATATATGAAATAAATAATGGTGTATTTTGTTTTGTATATGAAACAAAAAATCTATATTTGAATTCTGTATATAAAACAATACCTGATATGAATAAGGAACAAATAAAGCAAATAATTGGTGAAAATCAAGAGTTTGTGAAGGATATAACATTTATGGAACGTCCTTTTACTTTTGAGGATGCGGGTAATTATGTGTTTTTAGGTATTCGCCGGGCTGGAAAATCCTATTTGATGTATCAGCGGATACACCAACTTCTGAAAAAAGGGCATACGATAGAAGAAATACTATATATCAACTTTGAAGATGAACGTTTTATCGGCTTGAAATCGGAAGAGTTGGACGATATAAAATTGGCATACGAAGAGACTTTTCCCTATCAGCCTATTTTCTTCTTGGATGAGATACAAGTTGTAGACGGGTGGGAAAAGTTCGTTCGTCGGTTGGTAGATAAAAAATATCGTGTATATGTGACTGGAAGTAATGCGAAGATGTTGAGTAGTGAGATTGCTACGACATTAGGCGGGCGTTTTCTTATTCAGGAGGTATATCCGTATTCTTTTCGTGAGTTTCTTCTTTCGCAGGATATAATCTTAAAAACAAACTGGCTTTATACTCCAAGTTTACGTAATGAAGTGGTGCGCACTTTTGATGCTTATTTTTATAATGGGGGATTTCCTGAATTGATAGCATTTAAAGATAAACGTTCTTGGTTGAGCGGGCTTTATCAGAAAATATTCTTTGGTGATCTGGTGGCCCGTTATGCACTACGTAATTCGGATTCGATGAGTTTGTTGGTGAAAAAACTTGCTGAAAGTGTCATGCAACCCTCTTCTTACAATCGACTTAAAAATATAGTATCTTCAGCGGGAGAGAGCGTGGGGGTGCGAACAGTTATTGACTATGTGGGATATTTGGAAGAAACTTGGCTGATATTCAGTATTGAAAATTATGCAGCTCGTTTTGCGGAAAGAGAGAGTAACCGGAAATACTATTTTATTGATAATGGCATTTTGAATCTGTTTATCTTTAATCCGGAAACTTTGTTGTTGGAGAATTTAGTAGCTGTCTCTTTATATAGAATGGTTGGAAAGGAGCTATATTTCTATAATCAAAATGTAGAAGTTGATTTTTATATCCCTGATCAGAAATGGCTTGTTCAAGCATCATATAATATTTCTGATACTCAAACTTTTACTCGTGAAGTAAATGGGCTTTTGAAAACAGCAAAGTTCTTAAAGGCGGAGAAGTTACAAATTGTGACTCGTAATGAAGAACGTACGGTGGAACAGGATGGTTTTACAATAGAGGTGATTCCCATTTGGAAATGGATGATAATGCTAGAGAATAAGTGACATCAGGGTAAAGTGGATGAGACAACAAAAAGAAAATTGGAAAAATAACTAATACAATTTATATATGGGCTGTTTAATGAATTTATTGTGGTTGTTGCTTGGTGGTATCTTTATTGCTGTTGAATACCTCATCTCAAGCATATTGATGATGCTTACCATTATTGGTATTCCGTTTGGTATGCAAACCTTGAAACTGGCAGGACTTGCTTTGTGGCCTTTCGGTAAAGAGGTAAGAAGTGGGAATCACTCTGGCGGTTGCCTTTATATATTGATGAATATCCTGTGGATATTTTTGGGTGGCATTTGGATCTGTCTGTCCCATTTGGTTTTCGGGGCTATATTATGTATTACTATCATTGGTATTCCTTTTGGCTTACAGCACTTTAAATTGGCAGCTTTGGCATTATCACCTTTTGGGAAAGACATTATAACAGTGTAAGAGTAGTTGTAGGGAAGCGTATGCTTATAATTAAAAGTTATAATGCATAATTAGAAACTATTGGCGGGTCTTGATTGTTTACCGTACCTTTGCACCCGGAAAACAATTAAAGATAAAAAGATATGATTTCAACAGCTACAAAAACTTTGCAGGCAAATAATAAAATGATTTATGTTGCACTGCTTTCTACTCTGACTTTCTTTCTTTTTTTAGACTATATTCCAGGATTGGAAGCATGGTCGGCTTGGGTAACTCCTCCGGTTGCTTTGTTCCTCGGACTTATTTTTGCATTGACATGCGGACAAGCACATCCAAAGTTTAATAAGAAAACCTCTAAATATCTGTTGCAATATTCAGTTGTAGGATTGGGATTTGGTATGAATCTTCATTCTGCTTTAGCTTCCGGTAAGGAAGGTATGGAGTTTACGGTCATTTCGGTGATCGGAACCTTGGTAATAGGTTGGTTTATCGGACGTAAGTTGTTCAAGATCGACCGTAATACAGCTTATCTTATCAGTTCGGGAACCGCTATCTGTGGTGGTAGTGCTATCGCAGCAGTGGGACCAGTGTTGAAAGCGAAGGACAGTGAAATGTCTGTGGCATTAGGTACAATCTTTATCTTGAACGCTATTGCACTTTTCATTTTCCCTGCCATTGGTCATGCATTGAATATGGATCAGCAACAATTCGGAACATGGGCGGCCATTGCTATTCATGACACCAGTTCTGTAGTAGGTGCAGGAGCTGCTTATGGCGAAGAAGCATTGAAAGTGGCAACCACTATTAAACTTACCCGTGCGCTTTGGATTATCCCGATGGCTTTTGCTACTTCCTTTATTTTCAAGAGCAAAGGACAAAAGATAAGTATTCCATGGTTTATCTTCTTCTTCGTGTTGGCATTGGTAGTAAACACTTATTTGCTGGATGGAGTACCACAATTGGGAGAGGCTATTAACGGTATTGCCCGTAAAACTCTGACGATTACCATGTTTTTCATCGGTGCTTCTCTTTCTATTGATGTATTGAAAGCAGTTGGAATAAAGCCTTTGGTTCAAGGAATTTTGCTTTGGGTAATAATCAGCTTGAGCACATTGGCATACATTTATTTTGTATAAGAGGAAAAAAGAGAGAACTATATAAAAGAGAAAAAGGTGGGAGAATGATCGTAGTAAACGACTTTCTCCCACCTTTGTTTATTCAGTTTTAGCCTGCGGATAAAGCAGAATTAAAGCAAATTATTTCTTCTTCAATTCTTCGAAGATCAATCCTTCCAGTTCTTCAGCCAGTTCAGGATTATCCATGATGCATTGCTTAGCGGCATCACGTCCTTGTCCTAACTTTGTGTCGTTGTAGCTATACCATGAACCACTCTTCTTGATGATTCCCAAGTCAGCACCCAAATCGATGATTTCTCCGGAATGGGAGATACCTTCACCGAACATGATGTCAAATTCTGCTTTGCGGAAAGGAGGTGCTACTTTATTCTTCACCACTTTCACCTTAGTCAGTTTACCGAGAATCTCTTCGCCATCTTTGATCGGTTGGCTACCACGGATATCCAGACGTACAGAAGCGTAGAACTTCAAAGCGTTACCACCGGTTGTTGTTTCCGGGTTACCGAACATAACACCGATCTTCTCACGCAACTGGTTGATGAAAATACAAGTAGTACGTGTCTTGCTCACAGCAGCTGTCAACTTACGAAGAGCCTGCGACATCAAACGTGCCTGAAGGCCTACTTTGTTGTCACCCATGTCGCCTTCGATTTCCGCTTTAGGAGTCAGTGCAGCTACAGAGTCAATAACGATGATGTCAATAGCAGAAGAACGAATCAGTTGTTCCGCAATCTCCAACGCCTGCTCGCCGTTATCCGGTTGAGAGATATAAAGATCATCGATATTTACGCCCAGTTTAGATGCGTAGAAACGGTCGAAAGCGTGTTCGGCATCAATAAAAGCAGCGATACCGCCGGCCTTTTGTGCTTCAGCAATGGCGTGGATAGCCAATGTTGTTTTACCGGAAGACTCCGGGCCATAGATTTCGATGATTCTACCTCTAGGGTAACCTCCAACGCCAAGTGCCACGTTCAGGGCAATAGAGCCTGTCGGGATCACTTCTACTTGTTCAACACTATCATCACCCATTTTCATGATAGAACCTTTACCGAAGCTCTTTTCTATCTTTTCCATGGCAGCCTGTAAGGCTTTTAGTTTTTCGCTTGATGCCATTTTATTATCTGTTTCAAAATTAAGTTCGTCTTTTTTTGCCATACCTTATTCTTATATAATTAATGGAGTTATTGATTTAAAATCTGTGAGGCATGTTCTTTGGTTTTCACTTCTTTGGGAGTGATAATCCGTTCTACGATTCCCTCTTCATTAATCAGGAAAGTAGTGCGGAAAGTACCCATGTAAGCACGTCCGTACAGTTTCTTTTCTCCCCATACTCCAAATTCTTCTACTAACTTTTTGTCAGTGTCAGCTATCAGAGTGAAAGGAAGATTGTTCTTTTCGATGAATTTCTGGTGCGACTTTTCATTGTCTACGCTGACACCGATTACTTCATAGCCGGCTTTACGTAGTTCGGAATAGTTGTCGCGCAGGTTACACGCTTGTGCGGTGCAACCTGATGTACTGTCCTTTGGGTAGAAGTACAACACAATTTTTTTTCCTTTATAAGCACTTAAACGGATTTCTTCGCCTTTCTCATTGATACCCAAGACTTCCGGTGCTTTATCTCCTACGTTTATCATAACTTTCTTTTAATGAATAGGTGTACGCTTATAATTCCAAATCCTTGTCGAACTCTTCATGCCAGGGAAGACCTTGCTTATTGAGTTGTTCCATGAACGGATCCGGATTGAATTCTTCTACATTGTTTACACCCGGACGATTCCATTCGCCTTTGAAGAACATCATGGCTCCAATCATTGCCGGAACTCCGGTGGTGTAGCTTACTCCCTGCATACCGGTTTCCTGATAAGCTTCCTGGTGACTACAGTTGTTGTATACATAGTAAGTACGTTCCTTACCGTCTTTCAGACCACGGATACGGCAACCGATAGAAGTTTCTCCTTCGTAGTTTTCTCCTAAATCCTGCGGGTTAGGCAATACAGCCTTCAAGAATTGCAATGGTACAATCTTCATTCCGTTGTAATCAACCTCGTCGATTCGTGCCATACCGATGTTTTGGATAACGCGTAAATGAGTTAAATACTCCTGTCCGAAAGTCATCCAGAAACGTGCACGTTTGATAGTCGGATAATGTTTCACCAAAGATTCCAGTTCTTCGTGATAAAGAAGATAAGAGTCACGCGGACCGATGTTCGGGTATGTCAGGTCTTTATGGATTTCCAGCGGACCGGTAGTTACCCATTTGCCATTTTCATAATAGCGTCCGTTTTGTGTAATCTCGCGAATGTTGATCTCCGGATTGAAGTTTGTAGCAAAAGCCTTATGATGGTTACCTGCATTGCAGTCTACAATGTCCAGATATTGAATCTCATCAAAATAATGTTTAGCTGCATAGGCAGTATAGATACCGCTTACTCCCGGGTCGAATCCGCAGCCGAGGATAGCTGTCAGACCTGCTTCTTTGAAACGATCGTGATAAGCCCACTGCCAGCTGTATTCAAAATGAGCTTCATCTTTCGGCTCATAGTTGGCGGTGTCCAGATAGTTCACTCCGGCTTTCAGACAAGCTTCCATAATCGTCAGATCCTGATAAGGGAGAGCCACATTAATCACCATTTCGGGTTTGAAATCGTTGAATAAGGCTACCAGCTCCTCTACATTGTCTGCGTCAACTTTTGCTGTTTTTATATTGGGGTTACCTATTGCCTCGACGATTTTATCGCATTTCTCTTTCGTACGACTGGCAATCATGATATCTGTAAATACATCGGCATTTTGTGCCACTTTGTGTGCAACGACAGTGCCAACACCGCCTGCACCAATAATAAGAACTCTACCCATTTCTGTATTTAATGAATTATAATTTATGATTTATTGGTTTGGCAAATATACGTGATTATTTTCAGATAATCATTGCGCAGCTACTCCTTTTTATTTGTAACGTTGCAAGGTTCCGTTTTCGAATTCCAGCGTTTTGCCATTGTAGAACCAGGTTTCGAAACGACTGTCTTTTTTCAGCTCGATTTCTATCGGATCACCAATGGATAAACGACATTCTACCGTACTCATCCCTGCCTCTAAATCTCCCCGGGAGATAATCTGCCAACGGCTTTCTGTAATGCCCGGATATTTTTTATGTATATCCTCGAATCCGAAAAAGTCCTCGATATAATTATCATTTTTGACAATCACGTCATATTTCAGATCTGTTTCCAATTCGTAGATTGCCCCGTCCCTGTCCGTTAATGACAGAGTAGCCAGGCTGCCGGGAGGAGATAATTTAATCTCTTTTATTTGCAGAACCGTATATCGGGGCAAGTGAACACGTGATTCGGTCTGCTTATCTTCAAAAGATACGATTCTTTTGGCCGGCAGCATCTTTTTAGGATAAACGGTCATTCCCAAGTATTTATTTTTCAGGCTTTCAATAGTACCCAGACTCTTATTAGTGAAACTGAATGCATTTGAAAAATATTTCATTCTCTTTTCGCCTTGAAAATCATTCAGGTCCATGCCGGAGTTTGTTCGCGAGAGAGCGACTTCCAGATAATAAGAATGTCCCTGTGTATCTTTGAATACGATTTTCACTGGATATGCCTGACTGCCGACTCCAATAGCGGTAATTGTAGCTTCCGTATTGACAGGAATTGCTATATCCCGATAGCCGGAATAATTGTTGGCATCGTCTACCCGGGCACTTTCAGATTGTATATAGACTGTTTTTCCTACTAACAACTCTTTGGCAGTATCTACATCTTTCAGATAAACCAATCCATTGATACCGGCACGGGGAGCCTTCTCGCAAATCTCGTCCAGCCTCATGTTCTTTATGTCATAATAATATTTTTCTCCCTCACATTCGAATACGAAGCGAGTGGAATAGTTGGTCCCGGTTGATATATTTTGAGCCTTCTCTTCTGTTCCCGTGAAAGTGAGAATCTTGTGCTTCAGCAGGCTGTTGTCTATTCCTTTGTCGGTGTCGTAGCTGGAAAGAGTAGGAAGGAACATGTTCCGTGTAGAAGGAACAAACATAAACTTCATTCCGGGTGTCCATTTACACAGCGGTTGCAGTGGAAAGTTATTCTTGATGAATTGTTCTTCTTCACCTACAGGGATTTCCTGCGTGGAAGGAGTAGTGACAATGTAATCACTTTGAGCTGTGATAGGACACGTGCCACAACAGAATAGAATTAAAGACAGGACAATTATTCTCATATTTGTTTACTTTAAGTGAACTATGTAAATTGTTCGTTTGTTGTATATCTATTGGCAAATGTATATATTTTATGTTGTATTGGATGTTATTTTCCAATCTTTTTGATATCTTTGCCCCCGATTTTAACTTAAACGTTATAACAATATGAAGAAAGTATTTGTTTCAATTTGCATTGCTGGTGCAGCACTTGCAATGTCTTCGTGCCGTTCGGTTGAGAAGGCAATCCCCCTGTCATCTATCAATGGTGAATGGAATATTATAGAAGTCAACGGCTCGAAAATTGCTCCGGGCGAAAGTAGAACCCTTCCTTTTATCGCTTTTGATACAGCGACCGGTCGTGTGTCCGGCAATAGCGGATGTAATCGTATGATGGGCAGTTTCGATGTAAATGCGAAGCCGGGAAGCCTTGAACTTACAGGGATGGCTAGTACCCGAATGATGTGTCCGGATATGACTACTGAAAATAATGTATTGAATGCTTTTGCGCAAGTAAAAGGATACAAGAAGGCAGGTAAAGATAAGATGTATCTTTGCAATTCGTCCAACCGTCCGGTTGTCGTTCTACAAAAGAAGGAGGCTGATGTGAAACTTTCAGTTTTGAATGGAGAATGGAAAATTAAAGAAGTGAATGGTGAAGCAATTCCTTCCGGTATGGAAAAACAACCTTTCATTGCTTTTGATGTGAAGAAAAAGACCATTCATGGCAATGCCGGATGTAATTTGATTAATGGTGGTTTTGAAACCAGTACAAGTAATGCCAAATCTATTTCTTTCCCGGGAGTAGCAAGCACAATGATGGCTTGTCCTGATATGGAAACAGAAGGTAAGGTGCTGAAAGCTATCAATGAAGTGAAATCATTCGATGTGTTGTCTGGTGGTGGCATTGGTTTGTATGATGCAAACGGTGCATTGGTCATCGTGCTGGAAAAGTAATAAAGAAGAGTTATATATAATAGGATATGCCTGTGTCGCATTTGACGATACAGGCATATTTTTTTTCCTTTATCGAACCAGAGCCGCCTGTATTTGTTTAAAGAAACAGTTACTGATTGGCTTTGAATATGACTATGTCAGCAGTGTTTATTTATTAAAACTGTCTTTTTGGCAGATATTATGTCATGCATTCGTATAATTTCCTTTTGGCACACGGTTTGCTTTTTAATAAGCGTCCGTTCGCGGCGAAGCTCCCTGATAAGAGCAGAGAAACAACCGGACAAAAAGAAATCATTGAATAAATAATAAATAAAAAAATAACGATCATGGGAAAAATTATTGGTATTGACTTAGGAACTACAAACTCTTGTGTTGCCGTATTCGAAGGTAACGAACCTGTAGTAATTGCAAACAGTGAAGGTAAGCGTACAACTCCTTCTGTTGTCGCTTTCGTTGATGGTGGCGAACGTAAAGTGGGTGATCCTGCAAAACGTCAGGCTATTACGAACCCTACACGTACAATCTTCTCTATCAAACGTTTCATGGGTGAAAATTGGGATCAGGTACAAAAAGAAGTGACTCGTGTTCCTTATAAAGTAGTGAAAGGTGACAACAACACTCCGCGTGTTGACATCGACGGACGTCTGTATACTCCGCAGGAAATCTCTGCAATGATTCTTCAGAAAATGAAGAAGACTGCCGAAGACTACCTTGGACAGGAAGTAACAGAAGCAGTCATCACCGTTCCTGCTTATTTCTCCGACTCTCAACGTCAGGCTACAAAAGAAGCCGGACAGATTGCCGGTCTGGAAGTAAAACGTATTGTAAACGAACCGACAGCCGCAGCTCTTGCTTACGGTCTGGATAAGGCTCACAAAGATATGAAGATTGCTGTATTCGACCTTGGTGGTGGTACATTCGATATCTCTATCCTCGAATTCGGTGGTGGTGTATTTGAAGTACTTTCTACAAACGGTGATACTCACCTTGGTGGTGACGACTTCGACCAGGTAATCATCAACTGGTTGGTACAGGAATTCAAGAACGATGAAGGTGCTGACTTGACTCAGGATCCGATGGCTTTGCAACGTCTGAAAGAAGCTGCTGAAAAAGCTAAGATTGAGCTTTCTTCTTCTACAAGTACAGAAATCAACTTGCCGTATATCATGCCGGTAGGTGGTGTGCCTAAGCACTTGGTGAAGACTTTGACTCGTGCAAAATTCGAATCTCTGGCTCACGAATTGATCCAGGCTTGTCTTGAACCATGTAAGAAAGCAATGAGCGATGCAGGTTTGAACAATGCTGATATTGATGAAGTAATCCTTGTTGGTGGTTCTTCACGTATTCCGGCTGTTCAGAAGTTGGTAGAAGATTTCTTCGGCAAAGCTCCTTCTAAAGGTGTGAATCCGGATGAAGTAGTAGCTATTGGTGCTGCTGTGCAGGGTGCTGTTTTGACAGACGAAATCAAAGGTGTAGTATTGTTGGATGTTACTCCGCTGTCAATGGGTATCGAAACACTGGGTGGTGTAATGACTAAGTTGATCGACGCTAACACTACCATTCCGGCTCGTAAGAGTGAAACATTCTCTACTGCTGCTGATAATCAAAGTGAAGTTACGATTCATGTATTGCAGGGAGAACGTCCGATGGCTGCCCAGAATAAATCAATCGGTCAGTTCAATTTGTCAGGTATTGCTCCGGCTCGTCGTGGTGTTCCTCAAATTGAGGTTACATTCGATATCGATGCGAACGGTATCTTGAAAGTATCTGCTAAAGATAAGGCTACCGGTAAAGAACAAGCTATCCGTATCGAAGCATCCAGCGGTTTGAGCAAGGAAGAAATCGAAAAGATGAAGGCTGAAGCTGAAGCTAATGCTGAAGCAGATAAGAAAGAACGTGAAAAAATCGATAAGCTGAACCAGGCTGACAGCGTAATCTTCCAGACTGAAAATCAGTTGAAGGAATTAGGTGATAAGTTGCCTGCTGATAAGAAAGCTCCGATTGAAGCTGCTTTGCAGAAGTTGAAAGATGCTCACAAAGCACAGGACTTGGCTGCTATCGATACTGCTATGGCAGAAATCAATACTGCCTTCCAGGCTGCAAGTGCTGAAATGTACGCACAGGGTGGTGCACAAGCTGGCGCACAGGCTGGTCCTGATATGAACGGTGGTGCTGGTCAGCAAGATAATAGCAAGCACGGGGATAATGTTCAGGATGCTGACTTTGAAGAAGTGAAGTAAGTATCGGTAAACAACGATAACTAAAAATAAGAATATAGGGTGTAACTTAATGAGTTATGCCCTATTTCTTTTTATATCACTTTTCTGTAACTTTGCTTGTTATTCGAATCTTTATTGTATATTTGTACCATAATTGTTCCGCGATAAAAAAGTAGATAATGTGCGATAAAATAGATGAGGTTGAAAAATAATATAAAATAACTAGTTGTATGCCAGCAGCAAAGTTTGAAATAAAGCGTAAATGCCAGATTTGTGGAGAAGAGTTTTTAGCCAAAACGATAGAGTCTTGGTATTGCTCCCCTCGATGTTCTAAAATTGCTTGGAAACGTAGGAAGGATGAAGAAACAAGGAACTTAAAGTTAGATGAAGTTGTGAAAGGTATTCCTAAAAACCAAGACTATATCAAGGTCTCGGAAGCCTATGCGTTATTTGGAATTAGTCGTGATACATTGTATCGTTTGATTCGCAAAGAAACCATTAGTCATATAAATCTTGGAACGAATCAAATCCGAGTAAGTAAAGCAGAACTAATGAAACTCTATCCTCTCCGAAAGAAAGCTCTCACAAAGCCAAAGCCTATTGTCAAACTTTATAGTCTGGAGCCGAAAGACTGTTATACCATTGGAGAAATCACAGAGAAATTTCTTGTGAATGAAAGTACTGTTTACCTCCATATACGCAAATATTCGATTCCTACTCGTCAGATAGGTAATTTCGTGTATGCACCCAAGAAAGAAATTGATAACTTATATAAAGGTATGAAGCGATGAAGAAAGCATTAGTAAACACAC
Organism: Bacteroides sp. D22; assembly: GCF_000163675.1. Taxonomy (NCBI): domain Bacteria; kingdom Pseudomonadati; phylum Bacteroidota; class Bacteroidia; order Bacteroidales; family Bacteroidaceae; genus Bacteroides; species Bacteroides sp. D22. The sequence continues at coordinate 89,148 of NZ_GG774811.1, forward strand.
GAGTGTCGGTAAAGCTCCGTAAGTCTGAATATCGTGATGAGTGGTATCTTTATGTGGAATCTTACCCAGTATTCCAATCCGGTAAAGATACACCGCAAAGAGTACGTGAATATCTCAATCGTACCATTACGACACCTATTTGGGATAAGTCTCGCAATGCCAGAACTAATGCCGATGGCAAAACCACTTATAAGCCAAAGCGAGACCTGAACGGTATTATACAATGCAAGTCTCAATTAGACCAAGAATCATGTATCTATGCCGATAAGGTAAGAAGCCTACGGCAAAAGGAATATGACAATGCGGCTCTTTATGCCGATACCGATGCTGAACAGGCAGAACAATTAGAACGCTCCCGAAGCAATTTTATCGAATACTTCGACCATGTGCAACGAACAAGACATGCCCATAGTTCTGATTCTATCATTGTCAACTGGAGGCGAGTTCATGAGTTGTTGAAGATATTTGCAAAAAGCGATACCATCCTCTTTTCGCAAATAGACATAAAGTTGGTAGAATCGTTCCGTCAATTCATAATGAACGCACCGCAAGGTGGTACTAAGCGAGGTACAATATCTCAAAATACAGCAGCGACTTATTTTTCAATCTTCAAAGCCGGATTGAAGCAAGCATTTATAGACGGCTACTTGACTATTGATATTTCTGCGAAAGTCAAAGGTATTCAGGAAAGGGAAAGCCGGAGAGAATATCTCACAGTAGAGGAATTGAACCGACTGGCTCAAACGCCTTGTGACCCATTACTGAAACGTGCTGCTCTGTTTTCTGCTTTAACAGGAATCCGTCACTGCGACATTCAAAAATTGAAATGGTCGGAAGTAGAAATGTTCAATGGAGGCTATCGACTGAACTTTACCCAACAAAAGACAAAAGGTGTTGAATATATGCCCATTTCAGAGCAAGCATATAGTCTTTGCGGAGAACAACAGGAAGGAGAACTTCTTGTGTTTGCCGGACTACCCGACCCCTCATGGATAAATCGCCCTGTCAAGAGATGGGTTGAAGCAGCCGGAATATCCAAACACATTACATTTCATTGTTTTAGGCACTCGTATGCGACCCTGCAACTGGCTGGAGGTACTGATATTTATACAGTTAGCAAAATGTTGGGGCATACAAACGTAAAGACAACCCAAGTGTATGCAAAGGTTGTTGATGAAAAGAAAGAGAAAGCTACAGAAACCATTAAATTGGATTTATCTATGTGAGAATAGATTTTATTATCTATCATATATAAGCATTTAGTTCAATAGTAATATAATATTATAACTATAAGAATGAAATAATTTATGAAAGAAGATTTGTTATTACCTGTATGTCAAAAACTATATGCGGCTCTTGCTAGTCTGGAAAGATTTGGTAAGGGGCAAGATTTATATGATAACATTGCTTGCATTGATAGTTTTTTGTCTGAATATCGTAATGTTACTTTCGTTCTGCAAAAATCTTTAACACACACTGGCTATATATCTTTATATGAAAATCTTCGCGATAAATATCTAAAAAATGACCAATGTTCTTGGTTGGTAAAGAAACGCAACGAAGTGCTTAAAGAGAGACCTTTTTCTTTAGAGAAAAAATCATATTGACTATCTATTTGGCACATACAGCAGGTGTATTTCATTCTGAATCTTATACTATAGAGGATGAAGTTAATTATGAATCATTAATAGAATCTGTCAAGACAATCATTTCTAATATTTCTGCTATTGAAGTATTTTTTTCTGTTGAATTCGTATATAAGGAAATAGCTTTAGATGTAAATTTATTTGATAGTATAAATTATGGTATAGAAGTACTTCTGTCTTTAATTGTAGAATTGGATAAAGAAATTGGCAATGAAGTGTCTCCAATGCCTAAAACTGTTCAAAATAAGATTGAAAAACTACTTTTTCACCGTATTCCAAAAGATACTTGGTTTATTGATGACTATGTTTACTATCGAGAAAATAATATTTTTGAGAAAGGTGAACGGTTGGAATTAGTTACACCATTTAAAATAGGTGTTAAATACATTGATTTTTGCAAATTACTTCACATAGAGAAAAAAGGAGATTTTATTCAAGAAACTTTCGAAGCATTTAAAAAGATGCATATTATATCTTTTTCTAAGCAAAAAAAGATTATGCCAACATTCTTGATCTTAAGCGGAGATGGAGTCTTATCTATGCTCATGTATGATGCATCTATCAAAACAACAACATATAGAAAGATTAATGAAATTGCAGCAGAAATAAGGGCAGGAGCAAATATTGCAGCAGTTTTTTATGTAGGAGAAATGATATACTACAATGATATCAATTTGTTGAATTTAGATTATAGACATAGAACAAAACACATACATTCAGAATTACTCTCATTTGATTTAATAACAAAAAATGATTCTGCTCAATATTTGGTTAGTAAAGAAGCCATTATTGAAAACTCAAAGGACTGTTTATTTCCCACTCTGACAAAAGTTAAAACTAAAGATGGTTCTTCGTTTATATATCCATAATAAACGCATTTTTAGAAGTCCAAAAGAAGAAAGAATAATATTAACCAATTGCAAATAGAGTGCTATAAGCTTTTATCGTTTCAATGTTTTCAATAAACATAGCCATCTGCGTAGAATTTACATGGGTGGCTTTTTATTTTTATCTACGGTCATTTCTTGTGATTGCCTTATTATTCCTATATGATAGGCGACACTACCATAAAAATCCGCTACTGATATTCTCCACTACTTACATTGATAATCAACATGTAATCCTTATGACAGTTATGTTTCGTTGCTGTCTTTTTATGTGATGTATTACACCATAAAATCAGTATTTGAAATCACTGTTACTTTGCCGAAAAATCGAACAAATAACAAGTAGTAATATGAGCGAGAAGAACATTACTTTTGAAGATTTGCCCAAGGCAATGTCGTGGATGATGGATAAACTGAATGAGCTGGATTCTAAGATTGACGGTCTGAACAATCAAAACTCGAATGTTATAACCGAGCAATGGATGAACCTTAAAGAATTGTGTGAGTATATCCCCAGTCATCCGGCAGAACAAACAGTGTATGGATGGACGAGTTGCCATCAAATCCCATTTCATAAAAGAGGAAAGCGTATCATGTTCCTTAAATCAGAAATAGACGAGTGGCTTCATGCCGGTAAGATAAAATCTGAAAAGGATTTGGAAAATGAAGCATCCCAATTCATAAAGTCAAAAAGAAATACCCGATTCTAATGGATGCAACCAACTTATGCAATGCACTTAGAATGGAATTTGAAGGGGTCCTTGAACAGAAGATTCCTTTAGATGCTTTCCCGGCAAAAATCCAAGATATGATATTGGTTTTATCCCGGCAGGAAAATTATTCCATAGAATACATGATGGCTTCTCTTTTGGTGGCTGTCTCAACTGCCATTGGCAATGCTGTCAATATTCGTATTCGTGGTGGATGGGTTAGTAATTCTGCCCTTTATATGATATTGGTAGGTCGTCCTGGAATGGGTAAAACTCCACCGTTGGATTTTGTTTTCCGCCCTATCCGCAAGCATGATGCCAAAGCTATCAAACAATTCAAGTTGGAGATGGAGCAATACAATAATCTGATAGAGAGAAATAAAGGTAAGAAGGAAAATACTACTCCTTTGCCTGACAAACCTGTTTTACGGAGGACTATTATATCAGACTTTACTCCAGAAGCGTTAATGCGTGCACTTGATGACAACCAACGAGGTATTGTAGTATATGTGGATGAGATTATGGGTATGTTTAATGCCGTAAACCAATACAGCAGAGGACAACTTATCGAGCAGCTATTAACTGCATTTAGCGGTAAGCCTTTGGATATTTCAAGGTGCAGTATGCCAGTACCGATTCATATAGAATATCCCTTTATAAACATTGTGGGTACGATGCAAACAACACGTATACACGAACTGATAGAGAAAGGTTATAAAGAGAATGGTCTGCTTGACCGAATTATTTTTGTTTATCCATCGTCCAAAGAAATTGCTGATTGGCAATTGGATGAAGATTCGTCCTTTGCAACTTTTGAGAAATACTCGGCTATGTGGGAATCAATAATTGACAGGGTGGTTAGCTTGCCTTTTGCAAAGAACGAGAGTGGTGGAAATACACAAAATATTTTGGATTTTTCTTCGGAAGCCAAAGCCTATTTTACTAATTGGCGTAATAATGCAATTCGAGCTGTCAATCAAATTCAAGATGACGAACTGGTGGATAGCAGAGTAATTAAGGCTCCCATGATAACGGCTCGTTTAGCTTTGATCTTGCAAATCCTTCGTTGGGCTTGTGGAGTGGTTCATAAGGATTTTGTGGATATAGATTCAACAAAATCGGCTATTGCTTTAAGTGAATATTTTGAGAGTTGTTATGCAGATATTCAGAAGTATATATTGAACGAGCGCATTGAACCTCAAAAGAAAGAATTGCTCGACTGCCTTTCCGTGATTTTTACAACTTCCGATGCCATTCAAGCTGGGAAAGAGGTCGGATTGTCAGAACGATCGGTAATGTATTCTTTGGTCAATCTTGCCACAAATAAGATTATCAAGAAAGTAAAACGAGGAGAATATGAGAAACTGCAATAGATAACCTCGTTTGCACGTTGCAGTTGTTGCAGTTTGCACTTTGTTTTCATATAGGATTTCTGCAAAACTGCAATAAGTGCAAACTGCACGGACTGCAATAATAAAACGATGAAATATGACCGAATATAGATTTTCTCTTCAAAAATATAAACGTGGTTCAAAGCTATCATGCCCGAAATGTGGAAAGAAGCAATGTTTTGTCAAGTACATAGATAGTCAAGGAGAAATAACCTTTCCTGATTATGTGGGTAGATGCGATCATGAACAATCTTGCTAATAATCTGAAAATATTCAATCTTGATAATTTAATTGTTTATAAATCAGTTGTTTATGGGATATCGCATTTTGATTGAGAAACAAATAAGGAACAAAAATGAGAATTAAAATGATTTTGTGTCTTTTTGTTTGCACTCTATTTCTTTCTTTGCATTTGCTTGTCTTCGGAGTGCATTTTCGGGTAATTTCTCCCGATTCGTGTTCCAACATTTGAATGATCAGATTCTCGTACTTGCATTGACGAATTATTGCAGCCAAAAGAGAAAGGAACAAATCCTTACCCCTCCCTGCAAGTCGCATAACTCTTCGCAAAGATAATCATTTCTACACAGGCAGCCAAAAATGCCTGCCTATATTTAGTTTAATTTAGTTTAGCATATATAGGCTAACAAACTAAACTAAACTGGATTTTCGTGCTATTTCGCACCATTCTCCTATTCTGGTCGTACAGCCAAAAGAGAGAAAAGACTGCCGCATATTTTCTCTTTTCGCTGCAATCCCTTTTTACACCACAGTTCCCCTTTCATACCTGACGTGTTTCCACATCCTCGCATATCAACTTTCGGTCTGCCTGATGAGAATTGTGTCGCAAAGGTACTTGCCATGTCTTTCTTGTATGCAAGGTCATAGCTTGGCGGTTCCCGACAAAATCTCCACGCTCCGCTTTGCGGAGGTAGTATTTGGCCTGGAAACCCTGCATAAAGAGCCATGCCACCTTTTGAGGCGACATAATTTTCAATCAAGCCCGAAAGTAGCTGAATGCGACAAGAGGGAAAGTTAAAAACTCAAAATTTTTAAGATTATGGCGAATTGTGCAACAAACATTTTTCACGCAAGAGCGGAAAACAAAACGGACCTCGACAAGATAGAGGCTTTCTTGGACGAAAACTTCAACGGCTATATCAACCGGTATGGTGACATCGTAGATGTAGAATTTTCTTCCCGTTGGGAATACCCGAAAAAAGAGATAGACAAACTGGTGGCATCGCTGGAAGCCAGAGACAAAATTTATATCCGCATCCTGACCCACGAACTTGAAAACGAATACGTGAGCTTCAGAATCTTCTCTCAAGGTAAATGGGACATCAAGTTATAACCGCAAAATCATAGGCTATGTACGAAGAAGAAAGCGAAATTATCGGTTTATCCTGCACGCTGCTCATCCCCTACAAAGGTTACACGGAGGGAACGATTGTTGGGGAGTATGGCAACAAGATTATTGTTCGCCTCACCAGCGGCAAGGAAATCGTCGAGTACCGAGACGAAGTGATTATCTATGATTAAAATATTTTGAACAATGGAACAGATAGCAATGAAATTCGTCCAATGGGACGTGCCGGAATTGGCGAAGCTGAAAGACAGCAAGGTTTACAAGTTACGGGAACGCCTTGATAATGGCGGCAAGTTGAGCCGGGAAGAAAAGAACTGGCTCACCCGAAGCGTGAAAGAGTGCGGATATTTCAAAAGAGGTGTCGCTTTGATGGGCTACCGTTTTGACTTCTCCGATGTCCTCAAACGGTATTTCGTGAAACAGCACGGGCATATTGCCGAGTATTACGCCATTGATAAGACCGCACTGCGTTCTATCCTGTACGGTCGAATTGAAGGTATAGTCGAAATACAATAAAATCAAGAGCCATGAACGTAATGATTGAACACAGCTTTTGTCCCTACTGTGAAGAGGTGACAAACCTCTATTTCCAGATTGTCAATGTAATCCTTCTTTCAAGCAATGAAGCGACATTGCGCAACCGCATGGAACGGCTACGACAAAACACGCCGTTTGACGAATATTTCATTTTCGGATACGGGGCACATCATATTTGGATAAACCAACGACGACCGAGTGACAAGACCAAAGTATTCGACTACCGCATTATGGTGGCGGAATTTTGACGACGATGGTAAACAAGCCGTATTAGCGACTGAAACAGGTAAAGTAAATCCTGTTTCAGCCTTGCCCGTTTCCTTTTATACTTTCTCTTTTGGCTGCGCCACTCCCTTTTGTAACAACTGCTCATTCGCGCAAGGCGTACCGCCACTTTGCGGACAAGTCCGGTTCTTGCCATTTTCCCTTCTCTGGCTTTTTCGCTTATTTCCCTTTCCGGGACAGACAATGACAGCCTCCCGATGGGTGGCACCGTTCCTGTCAATCCTTAACCGGCCGTACCTCTTCGGTGATGTTCCTTTGAGTAGGAACTGATATTCCGTTTGCGGCAGTCTCGATTCAAGGCAGTCATGTATCGCTCCGGCTACACCAGCCTTCGTCGGCTTTCAGCCAGGCGTGCCGTCCCTTGTGTCGGTATGCGGATCAGCTTCTCTCGTTATTCCGTCCGGCTGCTTGTTCCCAATCTTTTCATAATCGCTTTTTGCCGAAGCAATCATCATTTTTCCGTTGCAAAGATAGTGTGCGGACGGGAACGGCCTGACGGTCTTGACCAATGGCATCGCTATACAATCTTCCTTTATCAAGCCTTCCGGTTTTGCCTGCGGCCAGAAATAAAGCGTATTGTATCAGCTATCCTTGGTGCATCCCTTGGCAGCACCTACTTTTTGAGGCAGCGTAAAACTGATTCATTAACTTCTAAAAGCAATTCAAAATGAAAAAGATCGAAAATACCTTCGCCGTAACCGGATTCTTGGGCAAAGATGCTGAAATCCGCCAGTTCACCAACGCCAGTGTCGCACGTTTCTCTCTGGCAGTAAGCCGACAGGAGAAGAACGGTGAGGAAGCCAACCGCGTTTCCGCCTTTATGAATATCGAGGCATGGCGCAAAAACGAGAATACCGGGTCGTTCGACATCCTGACCAAAGGCACTATGCTCACCGTCGAGGGCTACTTCAAGCCGGAAGAGTGGAACGACAACGGCACGAAACGCAACCGTATCGTGATGGTAGCCGTCAAGTTCTACCCGCCCGTCGAAAAGGAGGAGACTCCTGAAAAGCCGGCAAAGTCCGAGAAAAAAGGCAAGAAATAACTCCTGCCTTGTCACGACAAAAAGCGGCCTCCGGGTCGCTTTTGTTTTGCTCATTGTCAGACTACTGTGTATCAACTTTTATAGCCGTGTTATCGCTCTGCCAGATTGCCTTTATATTCCTTGCCGGCCTGCACCCGTTTTTCTTGTAGGCCCTATCCCGCAAGCCCGGTCATTTTCTCTGCAAAGTTCGATTGCCACTTATCCGTCCTGTCAAGGACCGCTCACGCTTGATGCGGAAAATCTTCCTCCCCGACACATCGGAGAGCGTATTTACCGCGTCCTCCTTGTCCGGACCGACCGCCAATCCTTGGAGCAGAAAAAATAATCAGCCTTTCTATACAGGACGTACCGGAGGGAAAATAAAAAAACAATCTTAAAATTTGAAGCGATATGACATTCAGGGAATTTATGGCAGAGAACGGTTACGAGTTACAAACAACCTTTTGGAGTGATTTTTCGATAGCAGACCGGTTCGGGTTGTCGGCTATCCGGGACACCTTCAACCGTGCCTTCAGGGAGTGGAAAGAGGACTACGAATATCTTACGGAGCTGGTACTGGTACTCAATCACAAAATCTGGCAATACTATGAAACAAGGCCGGACATTGCCTCCCTGTATAATACCCTTTGGGAAGAGGCCAGCCAATACGCGGTGGAAAACCTGAAAGATGACGAGTTAAGCTATTATTATGACGTAACGGATTAAATTTGTAGAACCCTCGTCAGGGTAATGTCTGAAGAGCACAGAGAGCAGTCGGCAAAAGTCGGCTGCTCTCTTCACCCTCTTTCTTTGTATTACATGTTCCCTGTCACCCTGTTTCATCGGGTACGGTTGTCTCGCATGCACTCCACCCGTGCGGCTATTTCCTCTTCTATCGTCTTTATCCATTCCTCTCCGACACCGGCCTCCCGGCCGTACTCCGGATAATGCGAGACGATGCCTATGGTCTTTTCTATAAACGGCTCTGCGGCCTTTATATCGTACCGGCGAGCTACTTCCAACAGATCCGCCGCGGTAATGTCTTCCGTCTTGTTGTTGACCGTCATGCTGTGGCGGTTGACGTAGTACGGCGCGTCCGGATCGACCGAGAACGTGTAGTCGTAGGCCGGAGCAACGTGCCAACGCCCGTCGTGGTCCATCAGAAAGCTGAAATTCTTGTTGTGGTCATCGACGTTCCTGCCCAGCACGTTCAGTACCATCGAGCGGAACAGTTGCCGGAGTTCTCCCGGCGGTACGCCGATACGGAAAGCCGTGTCGAACAGGGCTTCGTAGGAATCCGCCGAGGGGGTCATGGCCGCCAACGTCTGGATATGCACCTTTTTGCCGTTCCGGCGGTCGAAACGTTCGGTCAGGAAATGCGCCGCCCGGTCGCCTTCGAGCAGGTGGCTAGGCATCATCTGAAGCCCGGCGTCCACGGCCATCAGGTAATAGCTGTACTCGATACGTGTCGTCGGCATCTTCAGGTGTTCGTCGAATTTGACAATCATCGGTGTGTAGCCCGGATAAGGGGTCGCCACCTGTCCGGAGTAACATTGGTCCTCCTCGAAATTGACGTTGACCACCGCTTTGGGCCGCCGTCCTCCCGCGGACGTTCCCACCTTGAACAGGCTCTCGACCATCAGGTCGCCCGATACCGGGACGTTGAACCGTCCGGCTTCCTCGAAAGCCTGCCGAGCCAGTTGATAGAGGTCGGCAATCTCCACCTTGAATGGCGTCTCCAGCTCCTCGGTCGTAGGTGGTACAAACTCCAACGCCCCCATGCCGCGCCGTCCGATGTAGGCGAGACGGTCGAGAGCAGACAAGTCCCTCATACGGATATGATGCACTTTGGCCCATTCGTTGAACACGGTGTTTCCCCAATGGTCAGGCAACGAATCGGCGATGAACGACGGCAGCCCGCCGAAAATCCGCTCTTCATCGGGATAGACCGGCAGGCCGCGCTGCGCGGCAACCCCTTTTACCGGCGCACGAAGCGGGGCTATGTCATAGCCGTCGCGGACATAATCGCTGTCGAAGTAAAAACAGGCTTTGCCGCGGTGTCCTTCCCGGCTGGCGACAAGCGTGCCGACCTTTTTATCCCACAGAATCACATCGATACTTTCTATCATTTCTTGCTCCTCCTTACCCGTTTAGGTATCAGTTTTTCAATTTCCCGAAGCGCCATCGGCGGCATAGGCAGTTCCGGCAGGATCTCCGCGAGCCGCTGTTCTTGACCGAGTGCACGCAGCAGGGAGATGAAGTTAGCCAAGGTCAGGTTACGGCTCACGCCCTGTTCGAAGTGGCTGATCGTCGTCTGGCTCACACCCGACTGTTCGGCCAGCTCTTTCTGACTCATGCGGGCTGCCAGACGGTATTCCCTGACCCGCAATGCCAGAAGTGTCAGCATATCGCTGTTTGTGGTATAGTTGTTCATCACTTCCATAATATCAATATATCACTATTTATATGCAAATATAGTGACAATTATCCATATATAGATACATAATACCTCTTTTTTATTTAACTTCCATCCGTCCTTTTCTATCGCTTTCAGCCCGGTATTCTCTCCCGGCTGGCTTTCCTGTCCGTCCCCCGCATAGGTTTTACCGGTGCAAATATGAGCTGTCGCGCCCGGTTCCGTCGCTTTGAAGTGCATTTCTTGCAAATTCTTCCTTCTGCGAAGCGTAATTGGCAAGAAAAAACGTCGGAAAGGGCTTTATCGCCAGCCCTGAAAAGCACCATAAAACCCGAAGCGGCTCCGGCAATGAGGAAGCCGAACAGAGGGAAAGAAAACAATTCCAACAAATTGAAAATTACGGCTATACACAGCAAGATTTTTCAAATTACCCAAACACAGGAAAATTAACTCCTAATACACAAGACGATGAAAGGAACGGAACATTTCAAGGAGACAATCAAGAAGTACTTGGACGACAAGGCACGGACGGACGAACTCTTCGCCGTGTCGTATGTCAAAGAAAACAAGAATTTGGACGACTGCATTACGTTCATTCTCAATCAGGTAAAAGCCAGCGGCTGCTGCGGAATGACAGACGAGGAGGTCTGGTCGCTCGCCATTCATTATTATGATGAAGACAACATCGACGTGGGCAAGCCCATCAGTTGCGGCATCGTGGTCAATCACAAGGTGGAGCTGACTGAAGAAGAAAAGGCGCAGGCACGAAAGGATGCGCTGAAAGCCTATCAGGAAGAAGAAATGCGTAAGATACAGCAACGCCACAGCAGGTCGAGGCCGACCGCCCAAGCTGCACAGTGCAATCAAACGGAACTTTCACTCTTCGATTTCTGACCATGAAAGCACGGACGAAATTTCAGCATCAGGTAGTAGCCGCCAACGGGCGGTTACTGCCTATCACAGAGAAGCAGACGGAATGGGCGTTCCGTCATACCGTCAAACATTACGCTTTTCGCGCACCCAGCGGACAGACAACCTGCCTCGATTGCGTTCATCGGTGGAACGAAACGAAAGCGAAACATTGTACCTGCCCGAATTGCAACGCCAAACTGATACTCAAAGACACGCTTTGCCGCAAGGCGGACGAGAAAAGTTATTTTTCCGTCATCACCACGCAGGACGGTTTTCAGGTACAGCGGATTTTCAGAATAAACGTCTATTACCGCAAAGGCGAAAACGCATGGACGAGTGTGTACGAAATAGCAAGGTACTGGTTGGACGAGAACGGGAAAACCGCCCTGACAGCCCTGCAACGGACAATGGGGCGTTACTTGGATTCCTTTCTGTACGGGTCGGGATTGGAACTGCGGAACGACAACTATGTTTATCAGCATATCGCCGATTGCTATGTCTGTCCGAACTACACGGTTCTCCCGAAATTAAGGCGCAACGGGCTGAAAGGGACATTCGCCGACATTGCCCCGCAAAAACTGATGAAAGCCCTGCTTTCGGACAGCCGTGTCGAAACGATACTCAAAAACGGACGGAAGCAAGACCTTAAACATCTCATCGACAATCCGCGCGATTTGGATTTCTGTTGGCCCTCCTACAAAATCGTGTTGCGCCGGAAGTACCGGATAACGGACATGGGAATATGGGTTGATTACCTCCGTATGCTCGGCAGGTGCGGCAAGGACTTGCACAACGCCCACTATGTTTGTCCCGCTGATTTAAAAGCCGAACATGACAAGTTCCAAAACAAGGTGCGTATTCTCCAAGAGCAGGAAAAACGCAAGGAGCAGATGAAACGGGCGAGGGAAAACGAGGTACGTTTCAGGGAGTTGAAAGGCAAGTTCTTCGGTCTGGAGTTCACGGACGGGACAATAGTCGTCCGTGTACTGGACAGCGTGGAAGCCTACTACGACGAGGGTAATGCGTTACATCACTGCGTAGGACAGTGCGAGTGTTACCTCAAACCGAATACGCTGGTATTCTCCGCAAGGATAGAGGACAAAAGGGTCGAAACCGTAGAGTTGAGCCTCGAAACATTCAAGGTGTTGCAGTCGAGAGGTGTATGCAATCAGAGTACAGAGTACCACGACCGGATTATCAAGCTCGTGAGCAAGAACGTATCTCTTATTCGGAAACGTATGGTTGCATAACCGGTACGGTCGGTAATTGTCAGCCGCTTGCCAGGACGGGCAGGCGGCTGATTGACGGTTATATACCGCCGGATTCCTTTTTTAAGGCTTGTTCTGATTCAAGCGTTTCTTGTTATAATGTCATTCTGCATATCCCTTTATACAGACGGGAAACATTATTCCTCTTTTTGCCCCGGCAATCGCCGCAGGTTTGTTTTCACGTACAAAGATACGGCGGATGAACGCGCTCCAAGTACCGCTATCGCTACCTGAAATGAAATTTGACGACAGCTTTCCGCAATCGCGGATTGCGGTATTTCATAAAATTTCATTCCCGGTTTCTTGTCCGTCGTTCTTGTATCCCCGTTTGGTTCCGCACATGAAAACACCCCCTTCGGGCGAAGTCGAAAGGCTTCAAGAAGAGGGAAAAGCAGAGGTTTCACATAAAACAAGAAAATCACGAAATGGCCAAGCGTACAAAAAAACAGACTGAAAAAATCTTGATGACTGTCAATGTCAAACGGGAAATCATAGATATTCTTCAAATAGCCAACCGGCGTTTTATGTATAATCCGCCAACCGGAATTTTGATTTTAGGAGACGAAATGTACGGAAAAAGCATTTGCAGTTCCCATTCACAAGAGTTCTATGCCTCAAAAGCGGAAGGGTGCTTCGATGATTATTTGCGCGGTTGGATTGGCGTCTCGAAAAACTATCCGCGAGGAATTATTCATTTTGCCCCCGTTGTCAGCATGGAGCAGTTCGACAGGGGATTTGACACGTTACAAATGTTCACGAAACTTGAAGGCATAAACGGCGATACAGTGATTAGGGGATTTTGCGGTTTGCCGGAAAAAAAGATGGGAGATTTATTACCGTCCACTCTTTAGGATATGGATAATTCCGGTAAGCTATAAAGGATGTTGCGCCTGTGATAACACCATCGGCTACAGGAGCGTCCCCATTTATAAAATACCGGAATGCCAGCGGCTCTCCTTTATACCTCTTTCTTCCCCTCTGCTCTTATACCTTGGCACAGCCACTTTCTTTTTATATGTGTAACCGTTGCGGTCTCCGCTTTGCCGTCACCGTTGGGTTTTATCGGCTGCAAAGGTCTGCTGTCGCGCTTGATCCGGCGGCTTGAAGTGCATTTCTTGCAAATTCTTCCTTCCCGCGCAAGAGTAATTTGTCAAGAAAAACCGCCGTATGAAGCTCTGCCGACAGCCGTGTACCGCAACCATAAAATCTCAAAGCGGTTCAGGCAGCGAAAGGAACCGAAAAGGAGGGGAAATAAAAACTTAATTAAAACGGAAAAGAGTATGACAGTAGAAGAAGTAGTGCAGCACGATTTAAGGTTCAGATATATGCTGTTGAGTCGTTTACAAGCCGATTGCGAGTATTATCTTGGTTTTGGAAACAGAAACCCCGGACGCTTGTGGGCAGGCTCTGAAGCGGAGCAAATCGAGTACATGACGAAAATCCACGACAGCTTCGGAGAAGCCGAAAAACCGGAGTGGCTGGCAATGGAGAAAATCAAAGAATACGGCAGGGAAATGGGGGTAGCGGAAGAGTAATCCCCCTATAACCGCGAATGCCGCAACACCCTGGAAAAGGTTGTTACAACATTCCTGTTTTCCGACAACAAAATGTAATCATCGTATGGCAAAAACTTAAAAAGCATTTCACGCCTCTTGTGCCTTGCCTCTTTTATCGCATTTACCAATGCCTTCGATCGGCCTACTTGTCATCCTTGAAGCTGCTTTGGCTGAAACCGCCGAACACGCCCTTCAGGAGCTTGCCGACAACCCAGAACACCAAAAATAAAATGATAATATCTTCCATAAGTTTCACTTTTTTTATACGATTATCAATATAAAGATACGAAAAACTGCCGATAGAGCAAATATGTAGGGTTAATTAATAAACTTTTATATTCAAGCCTTACCGTCGTTCTCTTCATCTTCTTCCGGCTTTTTCTTGTTACGCGGGCCGCTAGTCTGACCGCGGTCGAGCTTTATCCCGTACCGGTTGAGTATGCGCCAGATTGAACTTTTGCTGCTGAACCCGCTGATAGCCCAGATGTCGTCGAGATTATGCCCGTTTACATACATATCCACGATAGTCTGGTCTCGCTGCGCCTTGGATACGACCCGTGGCGTTCCCGGAGCCTTGATGTTCCGCTGCAGTTCCTCGACATGGGCGGAAAACTTACGCAGCGCTGCAATCTCCTCGGGCAAAGCCCCGACAATCCATAGCACATCGGCCGCGGTCGTATTGGGAAACAGTTCGTCGCGGGTATCTATCCGGTCATGGATGGATATGATGCGTACCCCCTTGATTCGACACAGCTCGACGAACGCCGCCAGTTCCCGCAAGCCGCGCACAGCTGTACTGAATTTGGACACTACAATCTCATCGCCCCTTCCGAGATTGGACATAAGCTGTTTCCACATGGGGCGAAGCGTCTCGTGTTCGATAGTTTCCTCTATGATGTGTACACAACCGTACTGTTGCATCCATTCCCTGTCCGTGTCGAAACTATCATTGTTTGCTCTGAATAGGTAGCCTACTTTTGCCATTTGAATATACGTCGTTTTGATAACAAGTGCAAATATAGCACTTTCATCCGAATATTATTTCATATTCCGGCAGAATTTTTCACCACACGCTCTTTTTAATTACTTTTTCTTTCAGTTATTTTCATTGATAATCATATTATTAGATATGATATTAAAAATTACGCTAAATATGATTTTAGGCGGATGTTCTATCAAAAATTATATATAGTTTTGTGCTGTTTAATATGAAAAGTAAATATGAAAACTGTAAAATCATACTCGAAAACACCGCTTCTTTTGTCCCGGATATGTGCCGTTTCTTTTGCCATATTCGTGTTGGCATCGTGCGGTAGCGACAGCGACAAGCCATTGGTCGAGGCACCCCGCGACCCTGCCGGAACATACCGGGAGTACCTGTCCGATATACGGCGGCAGGCCAATCCGTCTTTCACGGTTCTGACAAAGCACATCCGCCGGTGGCAGACGGTAAAGGATTCCGTTTTCACGTGTATCAAGCGGGACACGCTCGGTTCGGACCACTCCGCTCTCCGTGAAGAGTGCGTCCGGTTGCATGATTCCGTCCGTATCGAGTTCTCGCGCTTGATCTTATCGAGACCGCGCACCTATCAGGAACTCCTGGCACTCAAAGGAGAGTTCTCACCATACGGCAAAGATGAGGAACTGCACCATGCGGCCGAGGACATCCGTCCTTTTTTCGCTTCGTTGGACAACCGGCCTGCAAGCCGGGGCGGCAAACGGCAAGTCCTTGCGAAATACCGCGCGTTACTCTCCGAAACCCTCCAGAAAGGCATACACAGCCGCGAAGATCTGACCGCATACATCGGGAAAGAAGACGCCCTCTTCCGGGCCTTCCTTACCCACCTGTACGATCTCGACGGCGAGAACACGGCCGACATCATGCGCGACACCGAACGCTGCTGCTCGCAGCTGTTCCTTGCCGCCGAGCGCGAGGAGATTACCTATCGGGAGGCGACGCTCTATCTGGCGATGCGTACCAACCGTCGGCAGATACAGAATATGCAGGCCTGCATCGACGACGTTCGCGACAAGAAAGTCAAGACGTCGGCACAGGCGCAAGCCTATATCTGGATGCTTGTGCAACCCTATGCCTCGCTGGACGGCTTCTTTCTGACACTGCTTTCCGACAGGGAGAGGAAACAGCTCGACAGGATGGCGGCGCAGACCCCCGCCGCATTCAAGGCTTTGAGCCGGACCTTGCAGTCAGAAAGCGCAAGGCTGGACGAACTGCCCGGAATGCTCATGGAGATTTTCATCTATACGTTATAAACCGACACAAGAAATATGAATATGCTACGACATTTTTTCGACGACTTCATGACGTTCGTCCCCCTGCAACTGCCGCAGTTGCTCGATGTCACGACAATGGAAGCTCCGCAGTTCTACGGTGACTACGCCCTGCTGACCTTCCCGTTGCACGACCCTTACGATTTGGAGGAAGTGATGGATATGTTCGAGGACGATATGGAGCTGATAACCCTCTATCACCACATTCCCGCCATGACCGATAAGTTCGGCCACAGCACCTGTGCGTACTCCAATCCGGCATTCGGGCAGATGTTCAAGATGAACTGCAAGACGGATGCTGACGGCAAGGTGAATACCATTCTCGTTACTATCTACGACTCGCTCGAACAGATGTACGGCGACCTGTGCCTCGATTTGGAGCTTCATTCCAAAGGCGGCACGTTCAGGTACCGGAAGTCGAAAGACGATATTCTGCTGAACTTTTTATAAACACCCACGACATGCGGAACACGCTGTATCGACAAATGGTTTACTGGATCAGGATGTACCGGACCTGGATAGAGGTCGTTGATGATAATTCCTATAAGGAGTACGCCATTCCAAGAAACGGGCATATCGACTACGTGGTTGCCCGCACGCTGGTACTGCGGGCGTACAAGGACAGAGGCACACACGTCCAAGGGACGACGTGGACGGTTCCCGAACACGATCTGGACAAGGCACTGGCTACCTACCGTAAGCAAGACCATACATTCAGACAGCGAATCAAGAGAGCGGCGATGTACTTCTCGCCGAGGGATGCCGAGGCCGTCATACTGTTGGCCACCCACGGCATTGTCCGGCTGGAACTCGTGATACCGCCCACTCCCGCTCGTGAAAAACCCTATTACCTATGACTTGGAATATGCTACAACTCATCTTCTGCGCAATGCCTTTTGTCCTGTCGCTGACATTGTACAAAAGCCGCCACCCCTTCATGGCAGCATTCTACGATGCCATGACACGCAGTGCGAAAGCCCGTAAGCTATACGTGCAGATCGTACTGATCCTGCTGCTACTGTTTCATTATGTCTACACGGGCGGACATCCCGGAGAGTTCGGTGTCCTGCCATCGACCGCTGTCTGTGCCGTCATGTTCTCGTTCAAAAGAGCGGACAAGTGGCTACGCGGTTTGCTCGACCGTCCACGCGCGTTCGGCACGCTCGCGTTGATGGCATTGGGCACCGGATTCGTGCCACATCTGTACACGACGGCAGTAACCGCCGCCTATCTTCTTTTGGCTGCCCTGTTCTATCCCTCCGTTCGGGTAATGACCGAATGGAGCGACAGGAGCAGGTTGTCCGGTTGGGTTAAGCACCCCGAACTGCTGGCCAAAAGTTATCACGACCATCATCACGTGAAGTTGCCGCATAATGCGGACAGCGGCAACCTTGATATATCCGCGCAATAGTAATCATTAAAACAGAACGAAAAATGGAAAACAAACAAAAGATACCCGTGTCCATATTGGCAGACAGAGGAGTATTCGATTACCTCAAAGAGAAAGTCGGCGAACGCAAGACAAAGACGGAAGCCTACTGTAACCTGTTGGACAAAGCTCTGGCGGGCTTCGTCTCCCCTTTTTTAAGAAGGCAGGACTACGAACTTCAGCCCAACCAGTGCCACGTTACCGTTTCCGACCTCGCGGCGGAGTGGCACTGGCACCGCGCTACCGTCCGTTCCTTTTTGGACGCGATAGAAGCGTTCGGGCTACTGGAACGTACCCGGCTCGCCAAAAGTGTCGTCATCACCATGACCGTGCAAACCGGCCAGCCGACGGAATCCCGTGGTGGACAGATAAAGCCGGATCTTGTCGACCGGTTGCAGGAAGTATTATCCGACTGGATAACCGGCAAAACGGACTCCGACGAGACCGGCATCAAGTGCGGGCAGCTTGTCCGTCAGGCAATGAACGAAGCAGGCGTACACGACGGTCGCCCGTCTCTGGATAATCTCACTCGTGTTACCCCGGCATCGGACGACAACGAGCAGGCCGTGAAAATTCGCACGGTAGCCTTGGAGTGCATCGCGTTTGCCGCCATGAGGCGGACACTGCGTGGGTTGAGGTTCGACGACGGCTCGGAACTCATGGACTACTTCCGTCATGAACTCTACGGGGACTGGACGGGACTTGTCGAGACCTCGAAAGGCATTGCGAGGCTCGTTCTCGAAGTCGATAAGGACGATAATACCGATTATCATGACGATGACAAAGAGTTTCTTAAAACGCTTTTCAAGCCATTTCTGGCACTCGCGGCAAGGGCGCAGGAGAGGACGCATCAGATCGGAGGTTGAAAACAGAATGTATAACCGCGAACAATCCGCCTTTTTTCGATACAGGTATCCTGCCAGTTATAGGAGGCATCCGGGCTTGCCCGTCTGCCACCGAACAAAGGGAAGGGGGAGCCTAATACCCCACCTGCCTGACGTCAGTGGGAGGGGTGTCCGTTGGGACAGCAAGCTGGGACACGGAGGATTGTCCGAAACAACACGAGAACAGTATGGCAAATCAAAAACAGGTACTTGATGTGCAGGTGTCAAAGGGCATCACCGTCGCCCAGAGCAGCGAACATCTGCGCGACCGCAGCGAAAAGGCGGAGAAATACGCCATGAGCAAGGGCAACTACGATCCCACGCGCAAACATTTGAACTTCGAGGTCGCGTCTGGGTGCAAGATACGTCCCATCGACACGAGCCGCAGCATTCCCGAACGGATGGCGGACATATTAAGCGGTCGGGGGATCAAAGACCCCAACGAGGGGCTGGTCGAACCGAAATACCGCACGGTGGTAAACATCATCTTCGGCGGTTCACGGGAACGGATGCACGAACTTGCGTTCGGCACGCAGAAAGTGGATTTTAAAAAAGGTGCGGATAATACACGCATAAAACGGAAGAGCGACATCGAACGCTGGGCAAAAGATGTCTATTCGTTCGTGAGTGGCAAATACGGCGAGCAGAACATCGCAGCTTTCATTGTACACCTCGATGAACTGAACCCGCACGTGCATTGCACGCTTCTGCCGATCAAGGACGGTCGCTTTGCATACAAGGAGATATTCGCCGGAAAGGACAAGTTCGAGTACAGCGCGAGAATGAAACAACTCCACACGGACTTCTTTGCCGAGGTCAACACGAAGTGGGGAATGTCGCGTGGAACGAGTATCTCCGAGACGGGCGCACGGCATCGTTCGACTGAGGAGTACCGCCGTATGCTCTCCGAAGAGTGTACAACCATCGAGGAAAATATCGATCGCCACCGGAAGGCGTTGTCAGAACTCCAATCGGACATCCGTCTGGCGGAGCGCAGGGTCAAGGGGCTTACGACAATGGTAGGGAACCTCGAAAAGGCGAAGGCTGAAAAAGAGGCCCAGCTGTCGGCAGCTGAACAGGAACTGACCACGAACAAAGACGACGCGGCGGAGCTGGAAGCCCTGGTCATGTCGTTGAAAAAAGAGCTGCTGGGAATCACCGGGCAACTGGCAGACAAGCAGGAGAAGCTACAAGCTGCCGACCGGCAGCTTGCTGCACTCAAGGAGAATATGGATGTCATTAAAGGACGTACCGAAGAACTCAAGGAGGAAGCCTACAAATACTCACACGACGTACACTCCAAAGTGGACAGCCTTCTCAAGGATGTCCTGCTGGAAAGTCTGGTCGGTGAGTTCCGTTCCACATCGGCACAAATGGATGCTCCACAGCGGCAGCTGTTCGACGGTTCGCTTGTGCAGTCGATAGCGGAACGGGGTACGGAGGTCATGCACTGCGCGACGATGCTCTTCCTCGGAATGGTCGATGATGCCACCACGTTTGCCGAAACACGTGGCGGCGGAGGTGGCGGCAGCGACCTTAAATGGGGACGCGATGACGACGAGGACAACCACGCGTGGGCACTTCGCTGCATGAAAATGGCGAGCCGTATGATGCGCCCGACCATCGGCAAGAAGCCTAAGCGGTAAGTGGCAATACGCCCCACGATAAATCAGAGTATAACTATAACGAATTTAAAAACATTGGAATATGACGAAACAACTCATCTTGACTTTTGCCGTGTTCTGCACATTGCAGGCACGGGCGAATGTACAACCCGTACAGGAAGACACTGTACGACATTATTCACGCTACGAGGCCACGGAACTGCTTCAATTCATGCAGCCAGCCTACCTCGACGGGGTGGTACTCCCGATGTCCCGTACCGGCAACTGGTTTGTCAGTATCGCCGGAGGAATGACCGCCTTTCTCGGCACGCCACTTGGCTGTGAAGATCTTTTCGGGCGGGTGAAACCATCGTACAGCTTTGCTGTCGGCAAGTGGTTCACACCCTCTGTCGGTACACGTATCAATTACAGCGGATTACAGTTCAAGGATGCAGAACTGTCCTCGCAGGATTACCACTATATCCGCGCGGATTTGCTCTGGAACATCCTCGGTCGCGGGTACACCCGGCAGAAACAGGTACGCTGGGGACTTGCGCCCTTTGCAGGAGTCGGGCTGCTGCATAATTCCACAAACGGGAGCAATCTCTTTGCGCTCTCCTATGGAGTACAAGGACAGTACCGTATCTCCCGACGGGTAAGTGCCACGCTGGAACTGTCTAACACGATCACCTTTCAGGACTTCGACGGCTATGGCCGCCCGAACCGCTTGGGCGACCACCTGTTCTCGCTGACTGCCGGATTCACGTTCCATCTCGGCAAGGTGGGCTGGAAACGTGCGGTGGATGCAACACCCTATATTCGCCGAAATGAACAACTCGTCGATTACGCCAACTGTTTGACGGAAGAGAACCGGCGTTATGCGGGCCAGCATGACCGGGACAGGCGGACGCTCGCCGAGTTGAAGAAAATTCTGGAAATAGAAGGCTTGCTTGGTACATATAGTTATATGTTCGGTAAGGAGAGCGGCGACGGACGCAAGACCTATCCGGTGAACAATTATAGTGGGCTGAACTCGTTACGTGCAAGGCTGAAATACAGGCATTGGGACGGCACGTCGCCCCTTGACACGACTGCTCTTCAATCCAGGAACGGAAATCTGATTTACAGCTATCCGCCTTCCCGTGGTGCGCTGTCCGAACATGACAACCCCCTCGCCACCGACTCCACTACCTTCATGTATGTCGGCGGCGAATGTGTCGGTGCGCCCGTCTATTTCTTTTTCAGTCTCAATACGGCACGTTTGACGGACGCCTCGCAGATGCTCAACCTCGATGGGCTGGCACGGGTGGCGAAGAAATACAATCTGTCCGTAAAGATTACGGGAGCGGCTGACAGTTCGACTGGTACGCCTGCCATCAATGATTCATTGAGCACCGCGAGGGCGGAGTTTGTCGCCGTTGAACTGGAACGACGTGGAGTACCGACCGGAATGGTCATCAAGGTCGGTATAGGAGGGATTGCTAACCATATACCCACGGAAGCCAACCGGCATACGAGAGTGGAATTGTTCTTTCCCAATCCGGAAAGGACTTCGGAATAGTCTCCCGTACGAGCCGTCATGGAAAAAACACGGATATGAGACAAGGAACATGGATGCAAGTCTTCATCATCCATCAGACGGGCCTGTTTCAAATAGCCGGAATAATCTCCCCCGTGTATTCTTGCTGTCAGGACTGATAGATGACAACAGGTTAATAAGTGGAATGTGTATTCCAGTAACACAACAATATATAGTATGAATGAAATGCAAAAACACCGACTACTCGTGGAGCGAGTCGGGACCATTCACATGACTGTCTCTTCGAGACCCCTTGTGTCGAAATAGAGCATTCGGAATACACCCGGCTCAATAGTACCGACAATGGAGATTGTGTCAGCATTTTGACACAATCTCCATTATCTTGCAGGTTAGAGCGGAATACTCGCGCACAAGACGCGAAGAAGTTTTTGCAATCGGCAAGTATGTAAAACTTTGCATAGCGGCAACGGTAAACATTGCTACACCTTTTTGATTACCCGAGTGACAACGTTACAAATTGTAAAGTTTTATTCTTCGGGGTTATCTCTATCGGCATGAATATCGTGTTATGCTCATTAGCTGGTATGAAGCGGACGCTTTTATCCGATAGTTCTACACACTTACAGTATATTCACCATCAATGTAACATGTAGCCTTACAGTTGTTGTTAGAGGTAACGGTACGATCAACGATGATAATGTCTCCATTGTTACATTGACCATAGACACATCATTCACGCGAAAGAAAAAATGTCGATGCCTTATATTTCACAAGCAACTTGGTAAGCTTCAACTTCCCACGAATATCTTCAGATGGAGATTAACACCCCCGGCAATACACCTTCCGCGGATGTATTGTAATCTATACCATGTGGTTCAAGTTTATCCATGATGCCGTCAAAGACACTCAAAATTATGACTACCTTGAAATAGGAGAGACTTCAGATCACCAAAGGATTGGCTAAAAAGAATTAGTACCGAAAACGCGGGCGATTTGAAAGATTTCAATATCACCCGTGTTTAGTTACACTAAGGCTTCTAACCGGTTATCTTCACAGCTTACCAATTAGTCAACTAATCAATGAGACCGTTGAATCCTACATCGGTAAAGTTGATTACCCCGGAGATAGTAAACTCCGCACCTTTTTCGCTGTTTGGCTTGTATTTTGCCCATATATCAGCATAATCATCTTTGCCGGCTTTTACATCAACATGTGCCGTGACATATACCTCACGCCCTTTATTGTACAACTCGTTCAATTCGGGCAAAGAATTCAGGTCTAAAGTCTTATTTTGACCAACAGGGAAAGAGTCTGTGGCACCGGTACGTTTCTGTTCCCCGTCCACACCGTCCTTATAACGGCAATTCAAAGCGCACACTGTTCCAGATTGGTTGTTTAACTTAATCTTGTCTACATATACATCTAAATGTGTTGCTCCCATAATTGTTAATCTCTATTATAGTTGTGTTTCCTGCTTCAGCTTTCGGTTGTCGCACGCGGTTGCTGCCACCTCCGACGGCCTGTTAATTGTTGACTTCCAGCTGCTGTGTGACATACGAATAGGTTACTTCGTACACCGTTCCCGGCTGTATCTCACGGCTTGCCTCGACATCATTGGTCCGATAGCCATAGGTGCCGGTATGGGTCTGCCGCTCGCCATCGTTGTTGATGGCGGTGAGCGTGTAACTGAAGGCAGTGGTAGATGTGGGAATATCGAAGTAAGCCGTTTCACCGTTGCGGGACAACGACACACTGCCTCCTCCTGCCGTGATGGTGAAAGAGTCAAGCGTAAAAAAAATGTCAAACGTGGCAGGCAACGCCAAGCGTACGGCGTAGTTTACCATTGGTACATAAGCATTCACGTAGGTTATCCAATCTTCCTTGATGGTGAATACTTCGCTTTGGTAGCAGTAAACGGCACGTGTATAGTCACCATCGGCATGGGCGGCATTGTAGGCTTTCAGGTAGTAGTTGCCCACGTTGAGGGTTACTTTGCTACCCGACTGCTGCGTGGATTGATAGGTAAAGGTGGTATCGGGAGTTATTGCCCCCTCTTTATAAACTTGCACTGTGAAGTCTTCGCTCAATGCACGAGTGGCGACTTGTTCTGTTGCCACAGCCTGCAATTCAAGACCGGAAAGGGAAAGCGTCCCTTGTCCAAGTTGTACCAGTTGCTCATCTTCAATACACGAAACAAACAGGAGCGACAATGTGAAGCAAGCGGTTATGATGGTGTGAATGTTTTTCATAATATTTCTGTTATTTATCGTAAACTAAAATAATGTCGTCGATGGTGAGAACGCTGCCTACATAAGCAGGACTGAATGTATAAGTCTCCGTGGCGCTCTTGTACAACGTCCATGTCTGTTCTGAATACTCCATATTGCTTCCGGTCGTCGTTGTAGAGCAGAACAGGACATGAATATATGCACACTTTTCATAAAGAGTTCCACTGACATAATTAAGCGGAAGCGTTATTTCTGTCCAGTCAGATACCGTTCCACCACCACTTATCGTGTTTTCTATAATAACCTCCTTGTTGCTATCCAACAACTGAATCAATGCGCTGCAAGCATCACTACCTCCATTATGAGGCTGGTATTTATAGAAAAACTTTAAAGCCGTTGGACGCGAAGGATGTTCTGCATTTTTGAGTCTGGTATGTGTATCGCTGCTTGCATTGGCATCATTATTGCCGGTCGTAACCTCTGCAGTGCCTGTGTAAAGCTCACCTGCTACTTTATTGTAATCTTTTTCGCTATGCCACCTGCTACTAATCCTTGTATTTGCTTTACCATTAGCTGTACTTCTCAATTCTGCCGCCCAACCACTTCGTCCGGGTACAAACGACACAGCCGGCATACCATTGTAGTTTGCCATTGTTACCGAAGAAGAGTTCGTTCGATGGCGTGTGGTAAACTGATTGTTAGTATCCCAGAACTTCACTTCATCATCGCCTGCCCACGGATCATAGGAATATCTGCTACCTTGATAGTTGTCAAGAGACCATTCATCCAAATTGGAATTTGGTATTTGTTCCGGTATCTCCAATGTAAACGTTACTGTATTAGAAGAGACAAAGTTTCGAAACTTACCACGAGCCCACACATGCACAGTATTGCTATCTTCTCCCGACTCGGGATTGGGAGTAGGGCGACTACTACCAAAATGATGAGACTTCTTGTCTGCATCAGTCACACTATCTATCCAAGGCTTTCCATTATAAGAAGTCCAGGTATTTCCACCGTCCAAACTATATTCATAGCCTATTCCGGCCATAATATCATTGGCATATCCCTCTTGTACTACCGCATCTTCGGAAGTAAATGACTTCGACCAAATGTTTCTTTCATCCAATGCAGGCATAGAAAACACCGGTTTTGCTTTTATTGCAATCTTATAGTCTTGCAGATACTCTTCGACAGCCTCCTTGTTATTGGCAGTTACACCGGTAATCTTGATGATATTGTCTACGGTGGGCACGGTGGTATCAGGATTACCTGAAAGTTTGTCTATCAGATTGGTAAAATCCATTGTCGTCTTCTCCGGATTCCCTATCTCGGGCAATGAGATACCTGCATCGGTAAATGCCCGTTTCTGCCCATCTGTCATTTCACTCAACACATAGTCACCGTTCAGTGACTTATAAGTCCCATCATCAAAAGCAATAGTGAACTTTACATCGTCCAAACCAATGGCTGCAGGGAAATTCAGCTGTGTTACCGGTACTTCTTCTGTTTCATAATGAGTCAGCACCCTGTCTTCAAAGCCTATACCCTCTACCCAAGGGCGAGGTAACCAACTGACGGGAATATTCTCCGAGATGGTCTCCGTCTTTACTTCTATTTGCTCTACCGTAATTGCTGCACCAGACCCGTCTATCGCTGCATACGACAACGAAATAATAACATGGGTACCTGCTCCGAATGAAATATTCCTACCTTCTTTGTCCTTCAAAGGAATATCATAACGTACCTCTTTGCCTTCCGGTTCCCTCAACACACCTTGAAACTGTAATTTAGGAATAGATCCTACAGGAAAATAGATACTCTGCTTGGTGTCGTGAGGTAGGTAAAGACCACGATTGCCCACCTCTATCCTTACCTTGTAATCCGAAAGAAAACGGTCAAAACGAGCAGTACTCTCTTCCTTAGTATTGGCATCAATGTACCTCACCGTAACCAGGGAATTGGCCACACCACATTCTATGCGTACAGCTGTCTGTTTTCCTTTCTCCACGGTAGCCGTAGCAACGCCTTCATAATAAGGAGCATCAAGTCCCAAAGCTACATTGGTACCATAGGAAGCGGTCAGCGTATAGCTGTCTGCCGATGCGGGAATAAGTTGCGAAGTATAGGCACGGTCGTAAATCACTTCTCCGGTGCTACGCACAATACGTACATTGAATTTGTCGGCCACGGGAGTACCCAGTTCAATCGGTGTGTTGCGCGTATCGACTATCACACTTGCTTCTCCCAAAGTAAGCAGGAAACCACTTTCCATGTCTACTACCGGCTCTTCTTGTCGGCAAGAGAAAAGCAAAAGAATCGTTAACAATAAGATATATGTCCGATAAGAGTATTTCATGCAAGTCGTTTTTACTCGTAAATCAGTTCAAAATTGTCTATCCACAACTTGGTACCTTCACCGCCGGTAAAGAAGTCCCCATACTTGCTGGCGCTGGCCACCACCAGAATATAACGGGGCGTACGCTTGGAATAACGATAAGTCAAGGGGATATCCACCTGTGTCCAGGTAGTCACGGTTTCACCTTTCAGCAGTTCGCCGTAGGCTATTACTTTAGACTCGTTCTTGTCAAACAATTGGCGTTCGCTGGGACGCGTACGAATCTCCAATGGTTCATCCCAGTCGGTCAAAGCAATATAAATGTGGCAAGTATCCGGCCTGCCTTTCAACCATTCGTAGTCATCATCACCACAACGGTTAACTTCGGTCACTTCACATTTATAGTTCACGCGCAACTTGGTTGGAAAAGCCGAAAACTCACGACCGAAACTCAATACACCGTTGGTTCCGGTTGTTTTAACATAACTTCCAGTGAAGATGTTTCCTGCCGCAAACTTCAACACAATCCATTTAGATTCCAGCAATGCAGCCTGTCCACTTCCGTTGCAAGTATCATCGGTAGGTACGGAATTACTGTTACCTACGGTAGTGGCACCACGATTACCCGTATCCCAAAAAGAGTTGCCCGATGAAGACCAGGGATTCCACAACTTATCGTTTTGGTGCCAATTATCAAAATCGGCATCGGTAAGCGGCGTGGCAGGCGTAGTGGTAAAGTTCTGCGTGGTGCCTTGCATACCATCCACGCTGACACGATATTGGTAATTGGTAGCAGGTGTCAGTCCATTAATGGTAGCTGTATAGCTTGTACCACTGATGTTTACCGCCGATGATGAAAGTGTCTGCCAATTGCTGTCACTCATCTTTTTATATTCTATGACGGGGATTTTTCCGTTTTGGATGTCACCCCATAGCTCCAATTGTTTGGTCATGGGAAAGCTGTTAACCGTAGTAGCTGTACTGCCTTCTGCATGATAAACAAAGATTGTCCATTTATAGCCCACCTCTTCGTAGCCCATTGATACATACAACTCTACAGGACGAGAGAAGTCGAATGTCTCGCTTGCCGTCGGATCGGGCAGTACTGTTCCATTGAGTCCACCCAGATTGAAGGTACTTACCTTTATCTTATCTAAAGGCTGCCCTTCGGCCACATAAATGACCACATTACGATTTTCGTCGTCGATGACGGCTTTACCTATTTGGTTTTCCAAGACAATTTCCCTGTTTAACACCTGTTCCACGCTTACCGTCCACGCATAGTCTTGATAAGTGCGCAATATAAAGTTTACCGGTTGCGAGAAGTCAACACGCGTATCGGCAGAGGGGACCAGATCGTCCAACGATTCAAAACCTCCGTTGGGAAATTTGTGATAGTTGTTACATGCCGCAGAGTCTATGATCAGTTCTGCATTGTTGCTTACTGTCAACTTCTTGATACGTAACTTGCGCAAGTCGGAAGTATCGTCTATGTAGAGACTTACGGTACGCTTGTTCTTATTGATGGTAGCTTGCGTACTGGCATTCCCGCTGGCATCACACTGCCCTTCTACCTCAATGGAAAGAATGCTTCCATCCACAATGGGATAAGGAATATCGTTCTTTATACAGCCAGTCCACAAGGAAAGCAGCGAGAGCGATGTAAAGCATTTATAAATGACTGATAAGTATTGATGCTTCATAATCTGCATAGCTAAGTTATAGATAGAAAGTCATGCCTATGTTGATGGAGAAAAGATTTATCTTGAAGTTACCCGAACAAGTGTTTCGTTTACCATTCTCTATCTGATTGCTTTTTTGGTCTTGCCACTTGAAGTTATAACCCATCACGCCGATCGATACTTCTACCGCTGACCAGTTGGTGATGAAAGCTGCCATGCCCGGTGCAATGCCCACTTGCAGGTTGTGCGAACGTTCGTAAGTACCATCATACTCTGTGCCTGCCCCGGTAGAGTTCTTGCCTTGTGCGTAACCATATGTGAGGCGTACTTCGTTGAACAAACCGAATATCTTGCTACGTCCTATGGGCATATAGGTACGTAAGAAACCCGAAACCTCGTACTTATGTTCCAAATAATAAAGGTTTTCCAAATCGATGTTAAAGTCTTCACCTAAATTCAATTCAAAGTTTCTTAAGTCCAAATGCTTGCGGTTATAGGCAAAACGAATACCTGCTGCCATGTTATCACGAAAGAAATAACCGACATAAGGACTGACATTGAACGAATAACCCAAACCATCTACATCTTTCAATACCAGAAAGTTCAAATTTTCTTCGTTGTGTTCCGAGTACGACACGGTTCCACCGGCCAGCCATTGCCCCTTAGGAATGAAAACGGCTTCCATTATTTCACGGTCAATACGTTGCGGACGATGAAACTTTGTCTTTTTGATCGGTTGTATTTCTTTGGGTTGTTCCACTTTATGACTTAAGACAGAAACGGGAACAAGATACTTGCATCCAGTGGAGTCGGTCAGAACAATACTGTCTTGTGAAAGAACTTCATTGGCAACTGTCTGTGCCTTTGCCAAGCAAAAGCCTGTTACCAGCAGTAGAAAGCAAAACAGAAATCTTATGTTCATTTTTTATTGGTAATTGATTTTAAATATGGTGGCGTGCAATCTTCGTTTTAAGAGTAATTCTCCGGACACAGACAACGCATCAATGTTAACTGTGTCCGAAGAACCTATTTCGACACATCATCTATAAGATGATTCATTTTTTGATTAATCAACTACTGTCGGAATTCCATAAATCAACTCGATATCATCCAAATAAAGTAAGCTGCTCGTACTACCGGTAAAGTAGTCACCGTACTTACTTGAAGAGAAGACGATAATAACATGGGTGGGCTTCGTGGTCAAATTTTTATAAGTCAGATCTACAGTAAATTCTGTCCACTCACTTGCTGTGACACACTTCTCATCGGGCAACGCGCCATAAGCAACTACCCAGGAATCGTCCGGATCGTTCAACAAGGCATTAAAATCTTTAGAAGTTCCTGACATATTAGTATTATCCAATGTGTATGCATTTTCGGCTGCATTAGCGTTTGTAGGATAAGTACTCGTGTTAATTAAACTACCGTTAACCAATACAATATAAGCAGACCACAAGTCATTATCATTTTTTGTTACTGTATTTGAAGGTTGGCCATCACCAAGATAGTCTATTAAACCTGTAGAATACTGGTACCAGCCTTTTAATTGTATAGGACGGGCAGTAAACGGACGTCCGAAATGAATATAAGCACCATTTGTACCCACCAAATCGCCAAAAGTACCTGAATATAAACTTGCTGCTGCAAATTTACCAAATCCAAAAGCTGCAGCATATTGGGACTTCAATTCAGCCGCTTTATTTCCTGTACGTGCAGGAGACGTTACCCCTTGTGTAGGATTAACATTTACCATTGCACCTACACCTGTAGTTGTTCCCGGATTACTTGAGTCCCAGAAAGAATATCCGGAATTAAAATCAGTTTCAGAGATAGCATCCCATGTTTTCCCATCTTGATACCAATGTTCAAATCCACCATTATACAGTGCAGGCGTCGCATCCGTTGTAAAGCGCATAGAAGTACTTGTATATTCTTCGGAATCTGTTTTATACGTCATACGATATTCATATTCTGTATTTGGTGTCAAGTCCCTCAATACAGCCGTATATGTTCCTGCAGATTCTGTCGCGGCCAATTCACTCCATTCACTGTCAGCAACAGCTTTCCATTCAAATTTCATATTATTGCCATCCGGGGACCAACCGGCAGTAGCTGCTGTAACAGCTCCTTCCAGATGAACAAAACTACTCCAAAGAACTTCGGGTGAATAAGTTGTCAGCTGGATAGTGGCAGCTGTTGACACATCGAACTCAAATGTGTAAATAACTTCCGTACCGTCTACAGTAACTGTAATACCAGGTTTGTCCGTACCTTCCACTGAACCCGATTCAGCCACTTTGAAGTTCAAGATAAAGTGGTCACGGGCGGCAACGGTACTACCATCGGCATGCTTAATGGAATAATCCTGGGTATGCGATTCTCCAGCTTTGTTGACAACTGTGATATTGGCAGTAAGTTCGCCTACGGGGAAATAGCCGGACCTTAATTCAGTACCCATCACATATTCCAAAGATTGGTTTTCGGCTGCCGAAGAAGTTACGGTAGCTGTGGCATTTTGGAAAGCATCAATGAAAGTTTGGTCATAATTCACCGTAACCTTTACATTGGCCTGTGTACAAGTGATATTAGCAGTGGCCACTACACCCTTTTCTATAGTCACCGTCTCACTACCTGCATAATAAGGCGTATCAAAATGAGCCTCACTACCATCAAAGCCATTGGAAGAAGCCTTTACGGTATAAACACCCGGACTCAAACGTATTTGCTTGCCCTTCAAGGTT
Source organism: Bacteroides sp. D22 (assembly GCF_000163675.1). Taxonomy (NCBI): domain Bacteria; kingdom Pseudomonadati; phylum Bacteroidota; class Bacteroidia; order Bacteroidales; family Bacteroidaceae; genus Bacteroides; species Bacteroides sp. D22. Next base: position 119,885 of record NZ_GG774811.1, read on the forward strand.
TCCCAGTCATCTGTTTCTGTCATTACAGAATTATTGGCATCTAAAATCTGAACAGCAATCTGCTTAGGATTATATTCGTCGATTATTCTGGTGGCTGGATTTACATAGGCATTAGTGCCTACTTCCAATTTCAAATAACCTATCTCGGATATTTCATTGTCCTGTTGGCAGGAAAGTACCAACAAAGATGTCAGTAATAAAATAAAAATATGATATTTTTTCATTGTTATTCTGCTGTAATTGTTACTTTAAACACGCCTGAAGTGCTATTACCATTCTTGTCTGTTACTTCAATATGGAATTCATGCGCTTTCCCTTCATCGGTAGCACCTGTTTGGTTTAAGAAAGAAAAGAAAGCACCTATATGAAATTCATAACTTGTTGTTCCATCAACCGGAGCGGCCCATGTTTCATCTACACTCTTTAAGAGCATTGTAAAGTCACTGTTATTAATAATATCAACACCATCTCCACTCATTAAGAAACTTTGGCCATCCATTTTGAGATCAGTTAAAATCTCATTAAAAGCACTATTCCCTCCTGAAATTTTAACAATAACCTTATCCAAACCAGATTCAGCGGAAATAATAGCATCTGCACTTGCTGGCATTCCGGTACCTTTTGAACCATAAGTTACATCAGTCGGTAATTGCAATGTCGGAGCACCGTCAGGCGTTTCCGTAGCTTTCTTCGTAATTGCCACCGAATAAACTCCACTTGCCGTATTACCGTCATTGTCCGTAATAGCCACACTGAACTTATGTGCATTACCATCATCGGTAGCACCAAAACTGTTCAGCTTGGTAAAGAACTTGGCAATGGGAAACGTATAAGCATCCGTCTGGTTGGCTGTAGGAACAGTAAGCGTGGCATCCGTCTCCTGAATTAAAGCAAGGAAAGTTGTGTTATCCACAATATCAACACCGGTAGTAAAATCAAGCCCATTTAATTGGCTTAATGCTGTTTGAAAAGCCGTGTTTCCTGCCTCAATTTTCACCACACAACTCTTCAAGCCGGCGGGAGTGGTGATAACAGTGCTGGCTTCCTCGGGCATGTCGGTGCTGACATTATTGTCATCAATGGTATAGCTCGTACTACTCGGCATATCCAGCGAAGCAATCACTACAGGGATTTCAACAGACTCTGAACTGTTTTCAAAGGTGATGGAAGTATTAATGGTGATGTTAGTGATGTGACCGTTTGAATCGCCAACGGCCCCCATAGTAATCACAATGGCATCACCGCCACCAAAGTAGTCACTCACCTCTTCATAACTTTCGGTTGCATTGGTCTTCTTGAAAGTACGGCTGTCACTTACGGTATTTCCATCCACCGTCTTGGCACTGATGTTCACCGTAATCTTTTCTACTGTGTTTTCCGTAAAATAATAGTAAACGGCTGCAGGATCTGTATTGTCTTGCGTATAGCTGATGGCCGTATTGGTACCATCATCCACCGTCATGGTCCACTCACTGAATGCGGTAATAAAGTCGGTGCCATACTTTACCTGTATGCGGCTATTCTTCATTTTGCACACTACATCAGTCTTGGTAGTAAGTCCTTTTTCTATTTCTATTTCGTTACTTCCGGCATAATAAGGAGCGGACATTTTCTTTTCAAGCTCACCAGGGGTATGTGCAGATACGGTGTATTTACCTACAGGTAGTGCAATGCTGTTGGGGAGCTCTTTCACGAGATAACCCTTTTTGACATCAGCATCTGTTTGATGTTCTATAAGTACCGGAAATTCGTCTGTACTTACAGTTTCTGCACGTGTCATGCTGACAGGCACCTTAGTACTAACATTTACCTGGGCAGATCCATCACCTGTAGAATCAGATGAATTGCCCCGTAATTCATCGCTCAACTCGCAAGAGGCTAAACTAAAAACTGCCAATATACCAAGGGTTATGATATTGATTTTTTTCATAATGATATTTTTCTTGTTTTCGTTTTGATTGCAGATTAAATCCATTCAGAAGGTACGGTAATATCTATTTCCTCATCATTGGTACCTTCATTGATAACGATCTCGATGCCCAAGCTACCGTTATTATCTTTAGGATAGATGTTCAACGTCCATGCTTTGTTGGGCAGTAATGTATAAGTCTTCTCAATAGTTGAGGTCTTGCTGTCGTCAATGCGTGTAAAATTAATAGTGGCTTTCACCTCTTCACCCTTTTCGTCCACTTTCAGATACCAAGGTTCCGTTTCACTCTTTGCCCAAGTCGCTACAGAGCCTGCAGCAGTGAGAGCAGCTGTTTCATATACTACGGAGTAATCACTGAAATAGGTATCCATTGTAGGGTCAAAATAAGCCACCACTTTGCCATGTTTAGGAGCCACAGTTATAGTAACTTTGCTATCATCACCATTCACAACAACCATCTCTTCGCCTTCTACATAGAAGGCATCGCGTGAAGCATTGCTGTCAGTACCATAAAATGCCTTAAAAGTATAAATGCCATTTTTCAGCTCGATGCTCGATTCACGGTCTTTGTACAAGAACTCCTTTTGAATTTCGTTATCGTTGTTCAGAATTTGTACTGTACAATTAGCAGTATTCTGATAATCAGTCTCATTTACTGCACGCGTAAAGGCTGTTCCGGTGTTAATGACATCCAAACTGATGATACCACTTGGGGTCGAACTGGTTGATGCCTCATTATCCGAAGAACAAGATGTAGCCGTGAGTCCTATAGCCACCAGACAGCCATGTAATAATAATCTACCTTTTCTCATAACTTAGTTAAAAAATATTTCCCACTTTATATGAAATTAATTTATATTGATTCTTCAAGGTCTATATTTCCTGATTTTTGCTCCATTTTAAACGATGAATAAATATTGTCGGTTCATCTAAAATTAGGTGGAACTTTTGTTCTTCGTTGCCCCAGATATTTTCCAGCCGAAAATTTGGATCAACCCGGGAATATTGGGATTCTAAAGAAGAAAAAATGTATCCAGTACGCTCCTGGATTAATTGCCTACTAATAACTCTTATATCGAGTGTATACAATAGCGCGACTACACAAAACAAGAGATCAGAGCAAGATATACACCGAACTGTCCGTTGGGCAATTAGGAAAGGAGAGACTAATGATTGAAGTTATAAAAAGTATTTCATCCTTTTTCTATGCCTTTCCTAAAATTGCGGACATAAAAAAAGCTCTAAGTTTGCAGTTAATAGATAAGAGGTCGGAAATTTATTTTAAAAAAGTCAAGCGAGACGAATAATTACCTCCGCATCTTATCAGGAAAATATCAGTCTTATTATCTTTGTTGTATTAAGATAAAGACTGATAGGCGGGAAGAGGACACCATAAAAGAGAAAGCACTTGAGGCTAGCCCACGTAACGGCCTCTCTCCGCCAAGCTGCAAAGCTCCGATAGAATATCAAGGTTGCGAGCCTATTTAGAGTTTAGAGTTCAAACAGCTTTTACCAG
>NZ_GG774811.1:123400-160423 GCF_000163675.1 Bacteroides sp. D22
ATAGCCAAAATATATAATCCCGAAATTAGAGATTACTATCAAAGACTGATTAGTAAGGGAAAGAAGCCTCAAGTGGCTTTAAATAATGTCAAGAACAAACTCATAAGAATCATAGTGGCATTAGTCAGGAAGAAAGTACCATATGATCAAAATACATACAAATATTATGAAGAACGAGAAGTTATAGAAAGGAAAAAGAACGAGAAGTTAATTTATTGTTAAACGGAATAAGAGATTAGGATATTAGCATAGAATACGTGGAATCGTCCTGTTGTCCGTTCCACGAGTCGAGGCTCTTGCATTGCCTATTATAGTTGAACTGATAACGTCAGAGCCCACGCTAATATGAAATACACTTTTACACGGTGTTAAAGAGAAAAGGGGGAAGTACGGTAGGAGTTACCTACAAGATACACTCCACACGTACAGAAACACCGTGCTTGTGATAAAACACATCCCCGGGACATTTATCGTTGCTGAGTTCAAGACTATAATTGTAAGTTTGCAAGATTACGACTCGCCTTAAACAGAGCGTTAGTAAACGCCTTCCTTATGTCAGTTTTCTTCCCCCTATCATCTATTTCTACAAATCTCTCCTTAAAGAAGGGAGAGATTTAGTTGTATTTAGCTTAATATGGAGTATTTACTACAACCTTAAAAGTTGATAAATCATCAAAGTAGAAAACTTTTGCAAATATATGTATTAAAATAAAAAATGCAAAAAAAAAAAGATTATTTTTTTCTTGCTCATCCTTTATTATAATATTTGCAATATCATTTGTATAATGAAAAGAAAGATTCAAGGGCTGATCAGAATAAAAAAAATACTACACGCCCTGAAGAAGCGCATAGTACGTTATTCATTACCTTGATAGTGGATTATCACTTTTGGAATTGACGCTTCTCTTCGGTTGTTGCGTTCCTTTTAGTAAAAAAAGATGCACTTTTGATAGAGTGATGAAGCTGGTGATTAATAAGGTGACTGGTGTTGAAAACATTCACTTTAAGAATGCAACAGTAAATGGACAGGATTTTAAAAGAGTATAAAGTAATGAACAGATTCGTATTTTTATTAAGTTTTCTTTTGATGGCATTGATGACGGTCACTCTTCAGGCTCAGAAAATAATTCCTTTGTGGCAGAATAATATGCCCAATAGCAAAGGTCTAGTTTTTAAAGATTCTGTAGCCAGGGAACGTGTGGTACAAGTCGGAATTCCTGCTGTTAATGTTTATGAACCGTCAAAGGCCGAGCGTACCGGTACGGCGGTACTGATTATTCCCGGTGGCGGATATGTGAAACTGGCGCATGAAATCAGCGGTATCGCATTGGCAAAATGGTATAATACCTTGGGAGTAACGGCTTTTGTTCTGATACATCGTTTCCCGCAATCACCGGATGTAATAGAATCTTATAAAGCTCCTTTGCAGGATGGACAACGTGCCCTTCGCTATATACGTGCTCATGCGGAGGAATATGGAATAGATATTCATAAAGTGGGAGTAATGGGTTGTTCTGCTGGCGGTCATCTGGCCGCTTCATTGTGTACTATTGGTGAAGACTGGTCAAAAGTGGGTGATGCACTGGATGCATATAGTTGTAAACCTTCTTTTGCTGTATTGATATCTCCGGTTATTTCGATGGATGACGCTATTGTTCATAAAGGTAGCCGAACAAATCTGTTGGGAAAACGGGAACAGGATATTGCTCTCAGAAACTTATTTTCTTTGGAAAAACAAGTGGATGGTAACACGGTATCGGCTATCTTGTTTCATGCTTCTAATGATAAGGCTGTTTCCCCTTTAAACAGTATTGCTTATTATACAGCCTTGTATAAAGCGGGAATAGAGAAATCCTCACTGCACCTGTTTCCTGCCGGCGGACATGCCATCTCTTTGCGTGCACAAAGGGGAAGCACGGTCATGTGGCCGGAGTTGGCTGAAGCTTGGTTGATAGAGAATGGATTTCTTTCTCCATTATAAAAGTCGATGATATTTATTAATTTAATTATAGATTATGAATGCACGTAAGTTATTAAAAATAGCACTTGTAGTTTTGCTATCTGTAGTCAGCATCAGCATAGATGCTCAGGAAAAGCCTGTATTATGGTATGATAAGCCTGCCAGATATTGGGAAGAGGCATTACCTTTGGGAAATGGACGCTTGGGAGCCATGGTATATGGTAATCCTGTGGCCGAAGAGATTCAACTGAATGAGGAAACAGTATCGGCAGGTTCTCCTTATAAAAATTATAATCCTGAGGCTAAAGGAGCGTTGGCGACCATCCGTCAGTTAATTTTTGCTGGTAGATATCCTGAAGCTCAAGAGTTGGCAGGTGAAAAAATCCTCTCCAAGAACGGTTTTGGAATGCCATATCAGACAGTGGGCAGCTTGTGTCTGGACTTTCCTAGTCATGAAAATTATACAAACTTCCGTCGTGAATTGGATTTGGAAAAAGCTGTAGCCACGACTGCTTATACTGTAAATGGAGTAGATTATAAGCGTGAAGTCTTTACCTCTTTTGTCGACCAGTTGGTCATTGTCCGCCTTACTGCTTCTCAACCGGGAAAACTTACTTTTTCCGCTTCCCTGACTTGTCCTCAGAAGGTGGATGTTACCGTTTCTGGAAAGAATGCCTTGACTTTGGAAGGTACAACTAAAGGAGACGATTTCACAAAAGGTTCTATTCGTTTTCGTGCAGATTTGAAGTTAGATTTACAGGGTGGAAAGAGTGTGGCAGGAGATACCTTATTATCCGTGACTAATGCTAATAGTGCTACTATTTATATCGCCATGGCTACTAATTTTGTGAATTATAAGGATATATCCGGAAATCCATCTGGGCGTAATAAGGTATCCATGAAGAATGCCGGAAAGAATTATGTCCGAGCTTTACAGGCTCATATCAGTGCATATCAAAAATACTATAACCGTGTGTCTCTAAATTTGGGACGCACTTCGCAGGCTGATAAACCTACTGATGTCCGGATAAAAGAATTCGCTATTTCCGATGATCCCCATCTGGTTGCTCTTTATTTTCAGTTTGGTCGTTATTTGCTTATTTCTAGTTCTCAGCCGGGAGGGCAACCTGCTAATTTACAAGGTATTTGGAATCAGAAACTAAATCCTGCTTGGAAATGCCGTTATACCACCAATATCAATGCGGAAATGAATTATTGGCCTGCCGAAGTTACCAATTTGCGTGAGATGCATGAGCCTTTCTTGCAAATGGTGAAGGAATTGTATGAGAACGGTCAGGAGGCTGCCCGGGAGATGTATGGTTGCCGAGGATGGGTATTGCATCACAATACGGATTTGTGGCGTATGAATGGTGCTGTGGATAGGGCTTATTGTGGACCGTGGCCTACCTGTAATGCGTGGTTATGTCAGCATTTGTGGGACCGTTACCTCTATTCGGGTGATAAGGAATACCTGGCTTCCGTGTATCCTATTCTGAAAAGTGCTTCAGAATTCTTTGTTGATTTTTTAGTAAGAGATCCCAATACCGGTTATCTGGTAGTCACTCCTAGTAACTCTCCAGAGAATTCGCCTAGTATTTGGAAAGGGAAAGCCAATTTGTTTGCAGGTATCACGATGGACAATCAGTTGGTATCCGATTTATTTTCAAACACTCGTTCAGCAGCACAGATTTTGAATCAGGACAAGCAGTTCTGTGATACCATTTTGTCATTAAAAAGGCAACTTCCTCCTATGCAAGTAGGGCAATACGGACAGTTGCAAGAGTGGTTCGAAGACTGGGATAACCCTAATGACCATCATCGTCATATCTCTCATTTATGGGGACTTTTCCCCGGTTATCAAATTTCTCCTTATTCATCACCTGTACTTTTTGAAGCTGCCCGTAATACATTGATACAGCGTGGTGATCCTTCTACTGGTTGGTCTATGGGATGGAAAGTTTGTTTTTGGGCAAGATGTTTGGATGGAAATCATGCATTTAAGTTGATTACCAATCAGTTGAATCTTGTTTCTCCTGAAGTACAGAAAGGTCAAGGAGGAGGTACTTATCCAAATTTATTCGATGCTCATCCGCCTTTCCAGATTGATGGAAATTTTGGTTGCGCAGCTGGAATTGCTGAAATGTTGATGCAGAGCCATGATGGGGCTGTTCATTTACTTCCTGCTTTACCTGATACCTGGAAAAATGGAGAGATTAGAGGCCTTCGTGCACGTGGTGGTTTCGAAATTGTTTCTCTGAAATGGAAGGGCGGTAAGATAGAATCGGCAGTTATCAAATCTACTATCGGTGGTAATCTTCGCTTGCGCGTGCACAATGTTTTAATGGTGGATGGTATGACATTAGGCAAAGCTAAAGGGGATAATCCTAACCCCTTGTTTGGAAAGCAGGAAATCAGTCGTCCGCTGATTAGCGAGAAAGCTCCATTGCGTGGAGTGGAACTGAAAGATTCCTATTTGTATGATGTACCCACTGAAGCAGGGCAGACTTATACATTTACTTATTTATAAAAACAATTTTTAAGCTTTTGACTTGATAACAGTATAAGAAAGATGCGGGACAAATCAGCCCCGCATCTTTCTTTCAGTTTCTACCGGCGCATCCCGCCGCTGTATTCCGCCTCTTGTAGCTCCGCCTGATATTCCTCCATGTTATTCAGCTTCTCGTTCACAGCTTGCAAATTGGCGTCCAGCGTCGCGTTGTGGTCGTAGGAGAAACGATGCCGTACAGCAAGCCCTGCGTTAGTCATCATCCCGACATCGAGCGTATCGGCCTCCTTGTTATAATCAACATAAAGTACATCACCGTTCGGCATCTCGAATGCAGGAATTTTTTGCCGTGTCATGGCAGCGAACTGCTCCGCCGCCATCTCTCTGGCAACCCCTTTCAAGGTATCCCCGGCATGGTCAATGCCGTAACGTCGGACATGGTCGTGTACTTCCTGCTCCGTGAATTTCAACATCACCTCGTAAGTACCTCCGACGTTCCCGTTGTACACCACGGCGAAATCCTTATCCTCAATCAGCAGGTCATCGCCCCGGTTCTGTATGGGGGAGGGATAGGTATGTTCCTCGTTGATGCCGTTGCCGTCGTAATACTCCTTGGCTAACGTCAGCAGCCCCTCGTAGTCCCTTTTGTCCTTGAAGGCGTCCAAGCGCATCGTGTCATCGGTGGACTGGAGATAAGCCACGGAAGAATAGTACACTTTCTCTTTCGGGGCTGTCGCTTGCTGTTCGCTGACGTTCTGTTCCAACTCCTGTGCGATCTTGTCCACCTTTTGGGTAACCAGCGAAGACGCCCGCTTCACGTCCAGCAGCGTCGTCTTGATGAACTGCGGCGACTCCTTCAACTCGTCGAGCCACCCTTTGAGATAGGGACAACTGTCCTCCTTGATATACTTCATCATGCCGTAGCGCTGGGCGACCAGTGCGCTGTCCAGTTCGGCCACCAGTTCCTCGCGTATATACTCCGAAGACCCGAACGAAGCCGGTTTGAAACGGTCGAGTACCCCCTCCGTACCGGTAGAGTGTATCATCTCGTGGAAGAGCGTCCCGTAAAACGATTCCCCGGACTTGAACTGTCCCTTTTCTGGAACGACAATCACGTTCTTCGATATGGAATAATAGGCATCGTTCTGGTACAGCGGTTTGATGGGGCAAATCCACAGGTTGTCCCGAATCATCGTATCGACGGGAGCGAAGCTGAAATGTTCCCCGTTTCCGATTTTCGGTCGCGAGTTCTCAGCTTCCAGCTTTTTCCACAGTTCCGGGCGTGCCTCCTGTAAATTCGTCTGTAGGCTCGGTATGCAGCGCCTTACCGCCTTACGGCGGCAGGTTTCCGCATACCTGCCCCTAAACCGTACGTACACGTCTCCGTGTATACGGCTTGCCATTAGTAAGCTCACATTATTTTCCCATTAAGCTGAATTTTAGTATAACAAGATTCACACATTACAAGCGTCTTACGATGTTTCGATAACATCAACTTGCCCCATGGTGTATCTCCTTTTAACCCAACAAGAGTACGTATATGATGCATTACGGCATTAGTGTCCGTTGCACCACACATTTCACAGGTTTGTTGTTTCAACCTCTCTGCGAGGCTCGGTTTGGGAACATGCATAGTGCATGGGGTACGGTCGAGAAAATCGTCCGTTAATGCGCTTTTACGTTTGAATCCCTCTTTATAGAGTATTCTGAACCGTTCTTTGCCTTTTGCATCCTTATATGGAATTACAAAGTCTTTGCCTTTGCGGTACTTGTCTCTGATTTGCCCTACATGTCTTCTTAATTTCTGACCAAGAGTCATATAGAGACTATACTCCATAATGTAGCCAAAATCGGCACATGTTGACGAAACATTGTTGGCTATGCAGTAATAGTTGTAGAAGCCCTTGATTTCCAAGTTGAATTGTGCAAGGATATCCTCGGGTTTCATACCGACCATTTTCTCCCGTGATTTGGGCTTCCATACATCTTTGCCGTTTGCGTTCGCAAACTTTACAGCATCGTAACTGAGAAGTGTATTTCTCACTGTTTCAGAAGATAGCATAAGCATGACCTTGCCAACAAATTCTCGTTTCTTGATTCCATTGCTGTTTCTTTTGAAAACATCCAATGTACTGACGGTGATGTCAAAACCGAGGAATTTAGCATTCCCTTTTGCATGAGTTATGAGTGTCTTTTCAGCAGAAAGTTCAAGTTTAAGGCTTCTCATCATATATTCCGTGATGTCTGCCTTGATTCGTTCACAATCTGCTTTTGACCCTATAACACCTATCAGAAAATCGTCTGCGTACCTCACATATTTCAATCTCCGATAATTTTCGTCCATTGGAAGTCTGTATGGCATCTTATTTTTCTTTTCCTGCATGGCTTTTATTTTCGCCGATAGTTCAGCTTTTACAGTTTCATCCGTTTCCGTTCTCCATTTCTTCCTTAGGTTTACTGTTTTCGTGTTGAGACAACAGTATTTTTTGTTGTAAGCCCTTTCTCTTCCTTTGCCGAAGCGTGAAATATACTCTTTCATGTATTTGTCGAATTTATCAAGATAGATGTTTGCCAAAATTGGGCTGATTATTCCACCTTGAGGGGTTCCCGAATACGTGTTGTTATACTTCCAGTCTTCGACGTACCCCGCTTTGAGAAACTTTCTGATAAGGCGAAGAAACCTTTCATCGGCAATACGCTCTTGCATAGTGCTAATGAGCACATCGTGATCTATGTTGTCGAAAAAGCCTTTTATATCTCCCTCGATAAACCACTTTGTACCAGTAAAAGTCCTTTGAATACTTGTCAGAGCGGTGTGGCAGCTCTTGTGAGGTCTGAAACCGTGAGAGGTACTTTCAAAGTGCCCCTCATAGATGGCTTCAAGAATCATTCGGACTACCTCTTGCACAAGTTTGTCCTCCACGGATGGTACACCAAGAGGGCGTTTCTTGCCATTCTTCTTTGGTATATACATCCTCTTAGCAGGATGCGGTTTGTAGGATTCATTCCTAAGTGTTTCAATGAGACGTTCGATTCTTCCAATGCTCATTTGGTCAATGGTCTGACCATCCGCTCCTGGAGTCATATTGCCTGGTTTTGCATAAATGTGCTGATAGGCAATGAAGAACATCTCTTTGTTGAACAGAATACGGTACAGTCGCTCGAACTTATAGTCCGAGACCTTACTGTGCTGGCATAATGTGTTTAATACAATCTCCGGATTTCTCATAACGAATCTCTCGTTTTCTTTTATTTGTATTAAAGTTACTAACTACTCCCCTTCGCCATGTACAAGGCTTTCCCTTGCTCGGACTACTATGGGAGTTCCGTTACCATGTCGGATATTCAGAGGCTGATCCTCATAGCCAATTACTTGGCGTTCCGGTTTAGGCAATCTCCGTTTAATCACGTAACAACTTCTATCTTTCGATAGGCGACAGATTGTCGGATGCGACTTTTGTTCTTTTCTCCGCTTACTGCGGTCGTGTCATGGTTTGTTCTTGCTACTCGCCTTGGCTCAATAGGCGGTAGTACCACGATGTGGCGTATATAACAGCCTTCCGTCACAACTTCAACTTGTGTCACTGAACTATCGTTTAACCAATCAGGCTTCATCCTTATATCTGTCTTTCCCCTTGCAATTCAGTTGCAACATGGCTATTAGTTGACTTATCGCTTTACTGACGTGCTATGTTCCTCCTTGAGTTTCCTCTCCAAGTAAGTCAGTCGGGGATAGGTCTTTTGTTTATCTCTAAACTTTGAACACTAACCTAATCTCTTATTATCGAGATATTTATTACGCAACCATTACGGACGCACGCGCCACGTTGAATACGCGGAATACCTGCATCTTAGGATAGACGTTATACTCTTTCTTTTCGTCGTCAGAGAGTCTCTTGTAGTCGTCGTACTTGATTTTCTCTTTCGTCTCCTTGTGTATGCAGGTAAAGGTAGTTAACATGACGGGGAAGGATTTCTCGCCGCGCAATATTGACACGCGGGGGAGTTCCTGCCCGTCCTTGTCGGGCTTGTTGAGTCGTTGCACACAGTCGAACGTGCAGAAACGGGGAATCGTGTACCCCTTGTTCTCACAGTGGATCAGCAGTAGGCTCGGTATGAGACGCCTTGTCGCCTTTCGGCGATAGGTTTTCCCATACCTGCCCCCAAACCGAACGTACACGTCTCCATGTATTCGGCTTTCCATTGGTAATATCAATTTTCTGTTAATCATAGCTTTGAATCAGTGTATTGCATTTTTCGCATACCGCCAATGTCTTGCGCCCTTTCTTCAGCATCAATTTATTCCACTCTGTACCAGTTTTCAACTTACTAAATGTTCTGACATGGTGTATTGTCAGTGGCGCTTTGTTTCCGCGGAGTTCACACACGCCAATCTTTAGTCTTTCTACAAGCGATGCTTGTGGAAGAAAGAAAGTATTGGGTATATGGTCACATTCGGCATAATCATTGACTGGTTTTCTTTTGAACCCCTCATTGTACAGTACCCTGCATCTTTCTTGACCTTCTTTATCCCTAAATCGGACAACGAAATTTTGTCCCTCACGATAACGTTTCCATTCTTTACGCATGGTACTGTTATGCTTGTGTGCAAGGGTTTTAATGCAACTGCGTTTCAAGATACATCCGAAGGTATCTTCGACAGCGGAGATGTTATTGGCTATCGAATAGTAGTTATAGGACCCTCTTATTTCAAGGTTGTATCGGGCTATGATATCCTCTTCTTTCATGCTTGTTAAGAAACCTCTGGATTCAGCCCACCATACTTCTTTGCCATTGACTTGTTTTATTACCATAGCATTCATAGCAAGCAGTTTCTCCCTTGCAATTTCAGTAGGGACATGTTGCCTTACATTTCCGTTGAACATTCGATTCGTTCTACCGAGGCTATTCTTTAGCTTGCTTTCGGAATGTTGTACATAGATTTCATATCCGAGAAATTTTGCCTTGTCCTGTGCGTTTGTGATTAAGGTCTTTTCCTCTGACAGCTCAAGCTTTAGTTGTTCTTGCATGTATTTTTTGAGGTCTGCCTTTATCGCTTCACAGTCGGATTTACAGCCGATAACCCCTACAAGGAAGTCATCAGCATATCTCACGTATTTCAGTCGTCTGTACTGTTCGTCCATGTCATTCCCATACGGGAGTTGTTGCATTTCTGTATGCATGTTTCTGATTTGCCAGATAAGGATTTCCCTTTTCTCCACATCAGTTTCGGCGTTCAGTTTACGTTTCAGCGAGTTTCTTTTGTTGCAAATACTGTTGTAGGCTGGATTTACCTGTCTCTTGTTACCTTTGTCGAACCTCTTGGCATACTCGTTCATGAATTTATCGAACTTGTCAAGATAGATATTCGCCAGTATTGGACTGATGATTCCACCTTGGGGTGTTCCCGAATAAGTATGATTGAACTGCCAGTGTCCTACATATTCGGCTTTGAGGAACTTTCGAATCAAGCGAATCAAGCGAACATCGTTTATTCTTTCTTCAAGTATGCTTATCAGTACACTATGGTCTATATTGTCGAAGAATCCTTTAATATCTCCCTCGATGAACCATTTAGCCCCGACAAACCTTTTCTGAATGCTTGATAGTGCGGTATGGCAGCTTTTGAAAGATCTGAACCCATGAGAGGTGTATTCAAAATATCCCTCATAAATGGCTTCGAGTATCATTCTGACTACCTCCTGCACAAGTTTGTCTTCAAAAGAGGGTATGCCCAACGGACGCTTTTTACCGTTCTTTTGGGGAATATATATCCTCTTTGCCGGATTAGGTTGATATGTCTCGTTTTTGAGACTTGCTATAAGAGACTCTATTCTTTGAATGCTCATTTGGTCAATGGGCTTGCCATCTGTGCCAGGTGTCATATTGCCTTGTTTAGCATAGATACGTTGATAGGCAACATAGAACATCTGTTCATTGAATAGATTTCGATACAGCCTTTCGAACTTGTAGTCCAAAATTTTGCTATGTTCACATAAATTGCTTAATACTTGCTTTGGATTTCTCATAATGTCTCTCACATTATCCGTTGTTTGTATTAAAATTACCAACTGCTTCCCTTCGCCATGTACAAGGCTTTCCCTTGCTCGGACTACTACGGAAGCTCCGTTGCCATGTCGGGTATTCAGAGCCTTTGCCCATAGCCTTTCGGCTTCCCGATTTAGGCAATCTCCAGTTAGCACGCATAGTAACTATTGGCACGACAGATTGTCGGATGCGACTTTCGTTCTTTTCTTGCTTATTGCAAGTGCGTCGTGATTGATACCTTTTGCTCATATTCCTAATGTTTTGGAATTGAGTATCACGAAAGGGCGTAGATATAACTGTCTTTCCGCCCATGCCACGCATTATGCCGCTGAACTATCGTTGAACCAGTGTAGGTTTCATCCTCATATCTGTCTTTCCCCCTCACGGAACTGTGCCGCATGACAGTTAGCCGCACATTCCGTTTTACTGAAATGCTATTTTCACCTTTTGCTTTCGCTCGTGGCTTATTCAGTTGGGAGTAGAACATATTGTATCCTATTCTAATCTCTTGCCATAGAGATATTTACTATGCGACCATTCTGGACGCACACATCAGAGCGTTCATACCGTTGTACTCGCGCCCCGAGAGGTTGCGGGGCCATTGCAACGCTCCCTCCATGAACCACGGCTTTTCCCAGTCTCCCCGGATGCTCTCGATTTTCTCGATCATCATTTCAGCGAAGAGGTCCAACGCCTTGTCCTCGCTGTTCGGTCCGTCGGTATTTCGTTTTCTATATCCTGCCATAACTCTTACTCATTGGAGTTAGACGAATCCGCCACATGCTGCGCGAGCTCTTCCGCCCTGCAGGAGACATTCACTTTCCCGTTGTGTGCCGAGAGCGTCATCTCGCCTCTGGCTTCCACTCTCACGCCCGGCTGTAACCACGCCTCACGCTCCTTGCCGAAGCAGAAGAAGCGCACCCACTGGTACTCGAAGCCGTCCTCGACTTTCTCCGCGCTGAACGCCGAGAACATCGTGTAGGGCTGCTCTTTCCTGTCCCTCTTTTCCTCGATGTTCTGACCGACCTTGCCTCGAAAGGACAGCTTCCCCTCGACCTTATCGGTCGCATCAGCCGCAGCCGTGCGGATTTCGTCGGCGAATAGGTTGAAGTAGAGTTTGTCGCCCCTGCGTTTGAAGTACATCGTACCCAAGACCTCGACACGTGAGCCGTTCCGATAACCGGCGGCGTCCTCTCCGGCGGCTTCTTTGCTGACATCCACCACGATAGGAGTAGCCTGCCCGTCAGTAACGGGGATTTGGACCCGGAGCGGGAAAGCCAAAAACGATTTTTCCTCCTTGTTCGTGCGTATCGACGCGTCACGACCGATAGCACCGCATACCGTAACATTACATTTTATCATTTCTATTGTCTTTTAAGTGATACATAATCACCCGACAACCGTGCTTCTATTGATTGTTGTTGAACTGCTGTATAGCCCTCCTTAATCGGGTGCTCGTATCATCGCCCAGACCAGCCATCCGGCAACGGCCAGTTGCACGCCCACGATGACGAGCGTCGCCACCCAGCCCAGCAGCAGATAGCAGAACCGGACGTACAACGCAAGGTAGGACAGTCCGAACAGACATTTGCATAGCTCCATTATCACGCGTTTTTTCATACCAGTCATGTCTTTATCTTTTCAGGTTTTCCGCCTGTCCCTGCTGTGCGGACATTTCCCGCTCGAAATTCTGCGAAGCCGCTTCCGAAAGAATAACCGTATTCAGCATACCGGTTACACGCAAACGCTTGGCTTCTTCCGTAAGGGTACTGTCGTTCAGTGTTACCGACAGACGGTTCAGTTCAGCGGGGGTCAGCTCACGTGATACGCGCAGCTCTCCATTGTCCGCCCGCAGGGTGGCTTTCCCGTTCCCGCCGATGGTCAGGTCACAGTTCTTCATGCCCAGTAACAATGATTTCAGGTCGATACGCCGTCCGTCCATAGCTTCCGAGATGGCCGCCTTTTGTTCCTCCTCGTTCTTGTTGTCAATCTGCACGGCCAGCAGCATCAGCGAGGTAAAGGCCGTCATCGCCATCTCCACGATCGGGTCGTTGCATCCCGACATTCCCACGCCGCTGTCCTCCGACGAGAGTAGCTTCTTCATCCAGCCGTCGGGCGAAAGGCTTTTGTTTGCGGTCTGTTCTTCCGTTCCCTTATATCGGGCAAGCAGGTCGTTACCGTTGCGGAGCAGCTGCAATTTGATGTTGCCTTTCTGCGCGATTTCGGCCATGTATGCCGCGGGATCGATGTCCCGTCTGGTTCCGTCCGTGTAGAGGTTCGCCACGCCGAAGTGCAGGTGCTCGCCGGTCGTCCGTGTCCCCGTGTTGCCCGATATGCCGAGCTTTTGTCCAGCCTGCACCGTGTCGCCGGCTTTCACGGAGATTTCGCCGAGGTGCATGTAGGTACACTGCACCTTGCTGCCGTCCGCTCGGTCGTACTCTACCGTCAGCGACTTGCCTCCGGGCGTGCTCTTGTTCTGATTGACTGCGACGACCTTGCCTTCGTTTTCCGTGGCCAGTACCGCGTCGCCGTTACAGCGGATGTCGATGCCCTTGTGCATCTGTTGTTTCGTTTCGTCCATAGGGTTCTGACGCATACCGAAAGGTGAGGTGACGAAAAGAAACTCCTCGCGTTCCACTGGAAACGAGTAACCTTCGCCGTTTTCCGTGCCTCCGGATGTGCGGAGCGGGTTGTTTTCCACTCCGAACTCCCGGCCCTGTGCCGCCATCTCCTGCATCACCTGCCGGTCGTACTGCTGCAGGCCGTTCCGCTCGATGACCTTTTGCAGGCTCTCGGCATACTTGCCGCCCGTGGCATAGCCGGCCTGTGCGATTTCCCGCGTCCAGCCTTTGTAATCGTCGGGTGCGAGCGTGAAGCATCGGGCATAGCGGCTGTTCTCCTTCAGGAAACGGGAGTGGTGTTCGTAGGAATCACCCACGCTGTCATAGCTGCAAAACTTTTCGTCCGGCTTGTCGTCGGTATATACCCCGTACCGGCCGCCCCCGGCAATCCACGCGGGTGTCGCCTTGATGCCGAAATGGTTGTTCTCGTTCCGTGCCAGACGGCTCTGCCCGTTGCTGCTTTCCAGTATGCCTTGTGCCAGCGTTACCGAGGCGGGTATTCCGTACCGGCGCATCTGTAACATCGCGTATTCTGCATACTGCTCTGCGTACTGTTGATTCTTGCTTGCCATGTTTCTACCTCCTGAAAGTCGTGTGTTGTTCATTCTCGTTTTGCTCGCCGGTTTCCTGTTGTAATTCAGGTGCGGCGCAATCTATTGTATATGCCCGTAGTGCGAGAATCTGCTTTCCCGTTTCCTCGTTGTCATGTCCAAATACAAGTATCATTTTGTCTGGATCATAAGAAAGACGCTCCTTTTGCGGAGGCAGGTCCAATTCGTTGGCTATGGTTTCCGCGTCATACATGGAAGCATAATAACTGCCTTCATGTTTGAAGAGGACAATCGCTTCCGGCTGTTTGTCCTTTATTTCCTTGTATCTGCCGTACAGTTGTTCGGACAGGTTTTCTATGGACAGCCCATTTCTCGGCGAAGCGGGTTCTTGGACAACCTCGTCTGTACGTTTGGTCGTTGTCTCTCTGCCTTGCCGTTGCAAATTCCCTTTCTCCTGTTTCTCACCCGCATGTTCCTCCTGCGACTGTCCTTTTTGCAGCACGTCGGCGAACAGCGTGGCCGCCAGATGCCGCTTGTATTCCGTTTTGTTTTCCGCCACCATCACCCGCTGCCACTGTTGCGGGGTAACACTCCGGGGTTGCATCTTCTTGCCGTCGATGGTCGCGACGCACTGTCTGCCGTCCTGATTGGTATTGAATACCGAAACACGCTGGATGCGGTTCAGGTCGATCTCCCGCGTATCGCTGCCGAACAGGTCCACCTTCAAATCGGGCTGCACCTCCGCCAGCGCGTAATACTTGTGTGCCAGTTCCATACGCACCTTACCCATGTTATCCATAGCCTGTTTGAGCGTGGAAAAGAACAGGTTCACGTCTTCCTTGTCGGGATAGACGCTGTATCCTTTCCTGTTCTCCGGCTTGATGTACAACGCCCAGCGCTTCTTGTCGTCCTGAATCATCTCCGCCCGGTCGATATTCACTTCGTTCGCCCGTCTGACAGCGGGAGCCACGTCCAGCGTGGAGAGCATCTCCAGCGTCCAGTTCTTCAGCCGGGCCAGGGACACCTGTTTCTCGGCGAAATAGCTGTCGTCGGGTCTGTACCCCCATGTGCCGTCGGGATTGAAGAAACGCACGTTCTCGATGCCCTCTCTCCGCAAGGCCCTTCCGATACGGGCTTTGTTCATGCCCGGAACCTCGTTGTCCACCTCCGG
This sequence comes from Bacteroides sp. D22, assembly GCF_000163675.1. Taxonomy (NCBI): domain Bacteria; kingdom Pseudomonadati; phylum Bacteroidota; class Bacteroidia; order Bacteroidales; family Bacteroidaceae; genus Bacteroides; species Bacteroides sp. D22. The sequence continues at coordinate 138,258 of NZ_GG774811.1, forward strand.
CGATGCACCGGCAGGGAGTATCACGTCCGCCGATTTCGAGGACGGGTCGATAACCAGGACAATGGTCTTGTCCTCCTTGTTCGGGTGCTGCCGTATCTCGTTGGCCACGAAGAAATGCTTGGGCATCTGCTCCTTCATCTCCGAAGTCTGCCGCCGGTTGCGCATTGTGGCGTACTCGATTCTCTCGCCACGTTCCGCCTTACGGATCACTTCGAGGGCGTTGTTCACATCGCTCTCCAACGCGTCGATCAGGCAGGGGTTCTCACGCAGTTCCCGGTTCCAGTAGTCCACTAATTTAAGGCTTTCACCGGACAGCCGTGCCGGTAGCCCCAATTCCAGCATTTTGATTCCCGAAGCAATTTCCACGACCAGACGCTCCTGTTTGACGGCATCTTCCGAGGGGGCCACACCGTTCTTCATCACCATGCCCTCTCGGGCGAGACGCTGCTGGTGTCCCGTGGCACTTACGATTTGCCGCAGGGCTTCCTGCACGTAGTCGTTGTAGTGCTCGAAATCCCTTTGGCGCGGCATATAGACCGCATCCTTATCCGTTTCGTAGTGTGGTACGCCGCTACCGTCCGAACGGACAGGTACGAGGTTGTCCCGCATTTTCAGCAGGAAGTCATTGAACCGGATGTGCAACCGGCGGTCGTCGGTCTCCGTATATCCCCTTTCCACGGCACTACCGTATCGTTGCGATGCCGCCTCATACCGTTCCCTGTCCACGTAGGGCAGTGTCGTCTGGTCGATGTTGAAGAGCGTGCGGATCTCACGGTTGTGTACGCCCTTGTACTGCTTCTGCTCGCCTTCATCCAGTTTCATGTAGTCGTCCCGGCTGATGATCCGTTCCGGGTGGTTGCGGTGTACATACCTGTTCCAGTTATAGAACAGGAAAGGCACGCCCTGCTCATGCTCGCATACCGCTGCACCCTGCGCCTTGACTTCGCTGAAGGGCGTGAACAGGTTTGTCTTGCACCCGTTTTTGTCCGAGTGCAACGCCATGAACAGCGCGTTGAACGCGCTGACCGATACCCCTCTCGGGTAGAAACGGGGATAGCCCTTGCCCGATGCGTTGAGCCAGTGTCCGCCTGCGTTCGAGGCTTCACTCAAAGCTGCGGAGAGTAGGGTAACTTGTTTCTCCCCGGCTTTCTTTTCTATTTGCGATTTCTCTTTCATATCGTAATTTCTGTAATCTCCTTTTTTGATTGCGGGTTATTGAATGCCCCGTGTCCGCACGACAGTCTCCTGCTGCCCGTTGTCGTAGTTCTGCGCAGCGGCCTGACGGAGCTGGTCGCTCTTGGCAAGCACAGCGTTCGCCAGCGTGTTCAGCGGCAATGCCCCGGCACGGTAGACTTCCGTCACGGCCATCGGAAGCTGTATGGTGCAGGGCACGCGGTCGATTGTAGCGATCAGCATACCGCCTTGCAGCACCAGGTTCGCGATACGTGGGTTAAGAGGCTCGTCGGGATAACGGCGATACTGCACATCGTTCCCGCGTGTGATATTTACCTTTTCCTCCGTTCGCCCCTGTAATGCCTCGTGTCCCGCCTTGTTCAGCAGGTTTGCACCACCCAGACCAACCAGAAGCATTTTCAGCAACGGGTTACGCACGAATATACCCGCCGCGATACTCGCTATCGGTAGCAGGTTGTCCCCGAAGCGCAGCGAGGGCGACTTGCCCGTGAATGCACCCAGCAACACATCGGGCAGCATGGCCATCACGTAACCGAGATTACCGAAAGTATCACCCATGCCCTCCAGTCCCAGCGTGCCGAACAGACCGTCCCAGCCGTTCGCACCAGACTGTGCCGGCTGCCCTCCTTGTGCCATCTCTTCACAGGGAACTACGGTTTGCCGTCCCTCTTTTCCCACCTTTTCCCCCTGTTCCGCTTCCGGTCGCATTTGTTTCTGCTGTAATCTGGCAGTCGCCGTGCCGTTCTTTTTCGCCAAGTCGTTCAGGTAGGCTTCCTCCTGTCCGGGCGCGACGACCAGCGGCACGTCCTTGTACCGTTCCGCACGTTTCCGTTGTTCCTCTTCCTGCCCGTCCCGCCACAATAAGGCTACATTCGTTTTTTGCATCCATTCCATAAAATTGAAGTTCAAAACGGGTATTTTGTTTTTCAGTTGTTCGTTGGCTGCGGCAATCGTCGCGTTCTCCTTGGTAGGTATCTTTGCCGCCTCTTGGCGGAACTCCTCGAACACGTTCTCTTCGCTGCCGAACACACCCTTACTGATGCACTGCTCGACCGAAAGCGTTTCCGGTTCCTTTGACCCGAAGCGGGAGGCGACAGCCGAGACAGCCATATCCGCACCGGCAAGTTTCGCCAGTGCCGTCCACGAACTCGCACCGCCCAGCACCACGGTGTCCGCCGCCGTACCCAGCAGCCATCCCGCGCCTTTCTCTATCTTGCCGGGACGATAGGCGGCTTCGCCACGTCTCTCGATCTCCTCGGCCAGCGGCGAGCGGTTCAAGGTCTGCGACAGTCCCAGCAGGCTCGACTCGGCGGCCCTGCGGATGATGTAGTCGGCCGAAGACTTGGGCATACGCTCCTTTACCAACCGGTCTATCATCAGTTCCTCCACGCGATAGTCCATGTAGGCGTAGGCAAGGTCGCCGCCCAGCCGTTCCGACAGCTCGTCGTAACGCTCGCGCCCGATTTCCTGCACGACAGTATCGCGCCACTGCCCGGCCATGTACGCCAGATCCTGCTGCATCGCTTCTGAGGCGGTGATTTCCGCCTTGCACATTTCGATATAGTCCTCCGTCGTCTTCGAGTTCCATTCGCCCGTTACCTTGAGTACCTGGTACGGGTCGCCCATCGGTTGCGTCGAGGATGCCATCATGTTTAGTATGCCGCCCAGCGAGGTGGAATACTCCTTCATCTCCTCGCCTTGCTTGTGTGCGAGGTAATCCTGCGTTTTTGACATGACGGGGACGATATGAAAGTTGAAATAGTCGCTCACGAGGCGTTCCATTTCCGCGAACCGTCCGCTATGTTTGATTCCGTCCATTGCGTCTATATGTTTATCTTGTTCAACAAGAGTTGTTCTTTCGTCTGTTCGATGGCGTTGTGGTACACCTCCATCTGTTTTGGAAAATACTCTTCCAGCCACGCGTCTTTCTCTACACGGCCGTGGATGAAGCGGATAGCCTGCTCCCGTTCAATCTCCACCGACGCCTCGCCCTTTTCCCGGTTGTTGAACCAGGCCTTCGTCCAGAATCTGACACCGGCGCGATCGGGATAGACCGTGACCTCTCTGGGTATGTCGAAACTCTGGATGTCGATGTCCAGTTCTGCCAACGGGTCGATGACACCGCCGCGGCTTACGGCTTCGTCATAGAGTTTTTTTTTACGTCTCCGCTCATCGTGGAGAGGTACACCTCGTGCCGCAGGGCGAGATAATGCAGGAAATCCGCTATCAGCAGGTTCTGCACCTTGCAGGCAAGCGGTATGGCTTTACGTCCCAAGCCGAGGGGGTTGGCCATGCTCGGCATGGTTTCGTAGAAGTATTCCTTCATCGCGCCCACGGAGAAGATGTGTCGGAGCGACTGCTCCGTGTGTTCGGGCAGCCGGTACGTTCCCCGTTGCAAATCCTCCATGTAGTGTGGCAGGAAGCGTAGCATTAGTTCCTCAATTTCCCGTTTGTCCTTCTCGTAATCGGTCTGAAGATTCATTTCCATGTCGGGAAAGACGACCGTTCCGTGCCCGCCGGCCTGACTCAACGCCCGGATATTGCCGTACAGCATGGTCAGGAACTCCAGCGGGTTCAACTCCTCGCCCTTGAAACGCACCCCGATGTGCAGTTTGTCACCGCTCAAAGCCACCGTCTGCCCGGCTTTGACACGCTGCCCGAACTGGGCGAAGACGTTCGACAGGTGCCCGTAAGTCATTTCGTACTCCCCGTAGCGGATAGTCTGGCAGATGCCATGTACGGGGTCATTCCCCACACCCGACACGATGCCGCTGGCCACGGCGGACAGTGTGTAGCACCGCACGTCGAAGTCGATGCCGTGATGAAAGTATTTCTCGCCCGTTGCAGGATCGGTCTGCTCGCCGTAACCGAGTGACAGTTCCACGTCTTTGCCCGGTTGTTCCTCGAACGGCATACAATAGCCGCTATCGGATTGCAGGATCATTTCTTCCGTATATTTCATTGCTGTTTCTATATTGATTCGTATTCCTATCTTCTCATCCCTCCGCTATGTGTATGTTCCTCGACCGGAACGGTAGGTGTCTGTTCACGCTGTACACTTCCCGCCTCCGGCGTACGGAAGATACCCGCGTTGTTGCCGATAAGCATCATGCCGAGGAACGCCCCGGCGATTTTGCCCAGCCACCCGAAACGTCCGAATATGAGCATTGCCGCCGCGACCAGTCCCGCGATGCTTAATCCCGACACGTTGCCCTGCCCGAGGTTGCAGAAGAAGTTGCCGAACATGTTCATGCCGCCGCCGTTGGCGGTCTCATGCAGGAAATTCGACACGCCGTCCAGCTTCGAGTTGATGCCCGACACCGCGCCGACGGCTTCTCCGGTCTTACCCGTCAGCTCGCGCACGCCGTCGGCCGTACCGGCGAGGGTGTCCGTTGCTTGTTTGCCGATAACCGCATCGCTCACGATACGCGCCACGCTTTCGTCGGTCGTCAGCTTCTTCCAGCCCACGTAGCCGACAGCACCGCCGAGGGTCGCCGTCTTAGCCGCCTGACCCGCTCCCCGGAGGGTCTGTGAGGGGTGCAGTATCGCGTTTCCCATACTTTTGCCGGTAGCGGCAGTAGCTTTACTCGCGCCTTTCATGGCCTTGCCGCCGTATTTCAATATTGAATCCCAAACTCCCATGTCGTTATATCTGTTAAGGTCTTACATTTTTTCCTATCTGTCGCCAGCGTCGCTTGGCCACGTCCACGATGTCCCGTTTGTCGACTGTCGGGCGTGCCCCCTCGTCGATTTCCCGCCAGATGTCGCCCATCGTCGTGTACTTCACCGCTTTGGTCAGCCGTTGCAGTTTTTTGTTCATCAGCTTGAGCTTCGGCCGGATGCCGAAGACGATTTCCATGCGCTCCTTCTCCGTCATCTTGTTGTTCTCTACGCAGGCCATGCGGATGTCGTTCACGATTTCCACGCTGTTCATTATCAGTTCCCGGTAAATCTTGTTCCGCTGCGCGGAGAGGGCGACGGCCAGCGCATTAGCCGAATGGCGGTTTACCTGTCTGGTAAAGTCGCCCATGTTGTCCGTCAGACGCGATATTTCGTGATAGAAGCCGTACACTTGTGCCGCGTAGCAGACAATCGACCGGAAAGAGTCCAGGTAGTTGTTGAACTCCCGTTGCAGGTCGGTCGTGGCTTCCACTTCCTCTTTCGTCCACAGGTGCCCGGTGGTCTGCATCAGCATGACCTTCTCCTGGTTCTTCAGTTCTTTCTCCGCCTTGTCGGTGTAGGCCAGAATCATCCCGGCCAGCACGGGGTCGTTCTGTGCCTGTATCTTGCCGGTGCTGATGCATAGCAGTAGTATAATTGTCCAAACTATCCGTTTCATGATTTACACGTTTTTACCGGGCGAGGGCTGCCGCCCTGCGCCAGTGGGACAGGGCCATGCGTGCCGCCTCGCCGTTGTCGCGGTCGAGCATTCCCGCCGTCACGTTGTTCCACACGTCATTGAAAGTATAGTAGCGTATGCTCAAATAGAGCAGGTGCAGCTTCCGGCTGAAAGCCGATAGCCGGTCGTTCAGCGTCCACAGGGTTTTGCTGCGCTCCGCTCCCGTCAGCATATTGTCGGTGCCGCCTGCGGCCACCGCATCGTTCAGCAGTGTGAAGACCGAGACCAGCTCCGTCGCCGTCTCGATGTAGAGGTTGTTCATACTCATGCTCGCGACAATGCCCTGCGGGTTGTTTTGGATGGCCTTGCCCAACTTGCCCAGCGTGAGGAAAATCCGTACGCCGTCGTTGTAGAGGTGCGTGCAGGCTTTCAGTGACGAAGCGTATCCGCTGGCCGTCTTGAGGTAACTGTTGTACTGCTTCTCCCATTTATGGATCTGGTTGAACTCGGCGGCGATGCTGTTCTGTAGCAGGGCCGTTCGTGTCTGTCCCTTTATCTGCTTTTCGATCTGCCCGTTTATCTGTTCGTTGCCCTCAGCCAGCGCCGCCCATTCGAGCGGGTTGGAGGCGGAGACCTGTGCTCCTGCCACTTGCGGGAGGAGGTACGCCAGTACGGCGACCAAACTCCAACTAATGATTCGTGATTTCATATATTCCCTTTTTTCGTTTGTTAAGCTCCACCCGTTCACGGATAACCGCCACGAGGTCGTCCTTGCGCCGGATGCCGGTAAGATCGAGCCGGGGCGTGTTCCGGTCCATGGAGAGGACGCGTACCGTCTTCAGCCCGTAAAGTTGCTGCAGGAGGCTCTGGTGTTCCTGAAAGTCCACGATACGGTACAGTTCCATGTAGTCTGTTTCGCGGCAGACAATCCCGTGTTCGCTGATTAGCTGCTCCGCGCTGATGCGGTAGCGTGTACGCCGCAGGTAGAGGTAGCGGTAGAGCAACAGCAACGTGAGCAGCCCGGCGACCGCCACGGCGACAGCCCTTAGCGGCAGTCCTTCCATGCCCCCGTACCCCCACATCGCGCAACACAGTACCAGTGTGGGCAGTTCGTTGATGACGAACTGTCCGGTGTGTGGTCGCAGGACGATACTCCGGTTATTCCCTATGGTCCGCGCTGCTATCATCGGTGAAAATGTGTTTGCTGTTCCTGATCGGGTTGCTGTTCTCTCTCCCGCGATTTATCAAGGACTTCTTTCAGTTTTTGCACATGTAAAAGCTGCTCGTTCCAGTCCTTGTTGGGGTGGTTAGGCTGTTCCCGAATAAAAGAAGCGTCGTTTGCCTTATCAAGGGCGAGGAACTCCCGCAGTCCTTCCCGGAACTTCCGGTAATGTTTGTTTATTACATCCACTTGGCCCTCTATGTCATCGGGATGGCTCAGACCGCTCGAACGCATTGACATGGCTTCTTCCCATGCGGATTCATATTTCCCGTAGCTCGACCGCAAGGCATCGGGCAGCAGCTCGATTTCACCGCTGTCCAGATTCTCGTCATCAGATACGGTGTCGAGGTAAGGCTTCCGTTCGGGTGTCACCTCAATGGTGGAGCGCGTTGCACGGTACAGTTCCTTTTCCAAGTTTTTGGTAAACTCGATTCCCGCTTGATCCGTGTCGAAACAGATATGCTGTCGGGCCGAGAGAGTAAGTGCAATCACTCCTCGCGTCTGTTTCTCGGTGGGGGTACCGCCTGTCGAAATGAACACGGCCTTGCGCAGTTCTTTGTCCAGTGATGGACGAAGCTGGTAATAGGCCATCGCGTCATAGGCACTCTCGAACCAGTAGATATGTTTGGCCTCTGTGAGTGGAGTTTTGGCAGGACTGGCAATCCACAGCCCCTCGCTCGAATTACTTCCCTCGGCCTTTCCCTTGTAGCTGCCGCTCCCGTCCATGCGGGGACGGCCGCGTTCCTCCAGACCGACAACCTTTTCCACGTCGTTAGGCAGGGTCAGCGGGAAGGAGAGGTTCGTGTAGACCGCGCCGTCCTCCCGGTGTTTCGTCGTCAGGCAGAAATGCCGGTGAAAGGCGTACTGCGTGTAAAGGTCAATGCCCCGGTTCTTGAAATAGGGATAGAACTTCTTTTGCGTCTCCCGGTCCTGCGGATTGAACTTGTGGATGTCGTAGTCCGAGATGTTGAAAGGCTTCACGTCACGCTTGGGCTGGATAATCCGTGTCTCACGGTCGGTGACGGGATGGTTCAGCAGCCTGTTGCACACGAGGTTCACCAGGCGGTCGGGAGACATGCCCGCGTGGTACTCCGTGAAGAAGTGCGGATGCTCCTTGATAAAGGAGATGATGTTATAGACCTTCTGCTGTTGCGCGTGGAAACAGCACTTGCCCTGTTGCGTCACGATAAACTTGTCGCCACGGATACGCCGCCCGTCGCTGTCCAGACGGACATACGAGGGATAGCGCAGGCCGTCGCGCTTGTTCAGGTGGTATCTCGCGTCGATCAGCACGTCCTGGATGTTCAGCCGTTGCAGAAAGTCGTCGTATGTAAGGTCTCCGTCTCTCATAGGCTTACCTCCCCATCCTCATTTCACCGATTTCATGGTTCATTTGCGCCTCGAAGTTGCGGATGGCCACATCTCTGGGTGTGTCCACACCGGGCTTGAAGTACGGGTGCGGCGGTCCGCCGAAACGCTCGCCGTAGAACTCCGGCCCGTGATGATGGTGGAAGCCGTGCGTCACATCCGAGGCGACCACCGCGCCGGCGGTAAGGACGGCGAAGATCTTCACGCCGAGACTCTTACTCGCCTCCGGGCGTATCTTCATGTCCACTTCGCTGAATACCTTCGAGAAGAGCTTCATGCGGTGATAATCGTCCACCGCGAGGAATTTGTCATATTCCTTCTGGGTGATCTCGTGGCTGATGACCCGTCCGTCGATAACGGCGGTCATCCTGTACTTTCCCTCCGTTTGCGCCGGTTGCACGGCAATCCCGCTGACTTCCACTTCACGACCGTGTTTCCCTTCCCGGTACCAGCCTTTGTTCTCGTTCAGCAGTTGCAGGTCGCGCCCGTCCACGACCGCCCCGACACTGCCTTGTATGGATTCTTGTTGTACCTGGGCTTCCAGCGGCATGAACACTTCCTGTTCCTGCCGTTGCCGTTCTTCCAGTTCCTGCCGCACTTCCGGATGCAGGCCGATGGCGATGCGCTTGTCGCTGTTAAGCTGTTCCATCGTTACCTTGTCGGCAAAGTCCGTCCTGATAATGCCGTTCAGCAGTTCCAGACGCTTCTCCACGGGTTGCTCCTCGACGGGAGCGGTGACCAGTGTCTTCACTTCCTCCTCCGTCAGGTCATAGACCATATCGGCAGGAACGCTTTCCGATTGCACGGTCAGTGTCCGCCGCTCCGCGTCCACGATAAGGCCGTGAGAGGCGAGGCACTCCTGCCATTTCTCGTTGGAGAAATAGACCGGTGAGGCGATCAGCTCCTTGTACGGTCGTGCCGGTTCCACGCTGCGCGGATGGCTGACCATCGGCGTGATGACCGCCTGCAAGTCCTGCAACACGTCCCGCTGTCCGGCGGATTGTCCGGATTGCTCCGCTCGTCCGCCCTTGTAGTAAAAGCCGTAACCGCCCGATTGCAGCTCGCCGGGCTTCATGCGTCCGTCCCACCGTTCGGGAACGACGGACGGTCCTGGAAAGAAAAGCTGACCGCCGACCCTCCGCAGGTGGAAGCCCCACTGCTGGCGTGGCGTCCAACCCAGAAACGGCGGGGGCATACCCAGCCGTCCCGTGCGCCCGTACTCGCCGATACCGATGCGGTAACCGTGCAGCCCCATGGCCACCCGACCGTTCGCGTTACGGGCATGTACGAAGTTCTTGGGCATGTAGAAGTCCTTTCCCACGATGCTCGTGAGCACGTTGTAGGCTTTCTTGTTGGTCGTGTTCGTTCCCCAATCGGTCAGGGCCAACATCTGACGCTCGGTGAGCGGGTAGGTCAGCAGCGGTGAATCGTGCCCTTGAACGATCAGCCGGTAGCCCCCTCCGTCAAACGCGATATGGGCTTGAAGCCCGTTGCGCATCAGCATGTCGCGCATCTCGAGCTGCAAGTCCATCTGCCGGGGATTGGTATTTTTTCGTATCGCCATAGTCTGATAGTATGATTGTTTTCGTTATGCGTCGCCGCGCTCCATCGCGGTCTCCAGCTGTTCGTCCTTGTAACGAACAAACGCCTCGGCGGAATCGTTGCCGACCATAAGCCCTTTCTCCTCGCAGTAACGGGCGTACTCCTCCTGCCACTCGGCGGAGAAGTGGTTCACGTAGTCGAGCCAGCCGTACTGACCGTTTTGTATCTTCTCGACAAGTACCTCTTCAGGATAATATTTCTGTTGTGCCATATTATATGCTTGGGATAAGGTAGTTTTTACTTGTGAAGGCCTGCCGTGCGGTTACGTTCGGCGTTCTTCTTCTGTTCGTTCCACAGTTCCCCGGTGTACTCCTCTTCCGGGACGTAGCCGAGGTTGCCGTCGTCGTCCATTACCCAGCAGCCGTAGCAGCCGAACGTGTACTTGTCCCACTCGCGTTTGGGCTGCTCGCGCCATTGCTGTGTGTCGCCTGCGCAGAAGCGGATGCCGGTCTTGTTGTGCAGGTCGATACCCACCGTAACGGGTTCATCGTCCACGACCACTGTCAACGGGTCGCCGTTCTGCATCCCGTTCACTTCCACCGCCCCGAGGTGTATCACCTCGGCCAGTACTTTCAGGTTGCGGGCGATGATGGGAGTGGGAACGTACATTACCTGCTTCGTTTCCCCGTCAATCTGCACGAAAGCCTTGCTGTGCCGTCCGTTCGCCATTTCCACGTCCGCGACAATGGCCTTGCCGTCGAGCAGCTGCTTCTGTTGCGCCTCGTTGTAACGTTCCAGCGGCGAGGATTTTAGCGCGGGATAGAAGACCACGTCCACTTCGCCGCTCTCCATGCGGATGAAGGCGAAACGGCTGCGGCTCTCGATCACTTCACCGTTCTCATCGGTAACACGCACGGGAAGCACGGGCGAGTAGCCCCCTTGCCCGATCTCTTCCAGAACACGCATGGGTAAGTCCTCTATCATCTCCTGTGTCAGCCCGAAACGGGCAAGTGCCGGATAGGGCAGCTCGTTAAATTCAAATTGTTCCTTTTTCATATTCCGATTTATATTGTAAATTATACCCCGCAAATATAAAGTGATTTTACTTGTATAATCAAAAACGCATGTTTATAAGTGTTTATAACACCTATTTTTGATGTTTGGAATATGATTTCAGATAAATAATCATATTTCAACTTATAAAATTATTCATATTTTGAAAGAAAACGGGCGACGGAGCCATGCCGCAAGAAGAGTGTGCTAATTTTGCTGCATGAGAAAATTTTTATGGATGATAATGGCGGGTGTTTCGCTATGTACCGTGCCCGCCAAAGCGCAATTCAATACCGTTGCTGCGATACCCGATCGCTACAAGGTGGAAGTATCGCGCGCGGGTACGGGCAAAACGGAAACGGTGCCCGAATACGCGGTTCCCGTGCAGGATACATCGGCGGCCCCGCCCGTCGATGCGGACAGGAAAATGTGGTTGGAGCGTTACTTGAGCGTGAGCTACCCGTTGCGCCGTATCAGGATTACTTCACCCTACGGCTACCGCAAAGATCCCTTCACGGGAAAGAAAAGGTTTCACGGTGGTCTGGACTTGCACGCGCGGGGTGATGAAGTGCTGGCTATGATGGAAGGGGTGGTCGTGAAAGTCGGGCAGGACAAGGTTTCCGGCAAGTATGTAACCCTACGGCACGGCAGGTACACTGTCAGCTACTGCCATCTCTCGAAAATCCTTACCATCAAAGGGGCTGTGGTACGCCCGCGTGATGTGGTCGGTGTAACCGGCTCGACGGGCCGCAGCACAGGCGAACACCTGCACATCACCTGCAAGTTCGATGGCAAGAGTGTCGACCCGGCGGTGATACTCGGCTACATCGAATCCACGCGGAAAGAGTGCGTGGCGGCATTAGCCGTGTTGTAAGGATCAACACTGCCGACAACTTCCGGAAGTGAGATGCTTCCACCAGACCGCCGCCTTTACTAGGAACAACGATGGTACGGTAACGGTCCTGCCGTAGAATATCGCCGCTACCACCTTGCCGCCACACCGTTCGATTTCCTCCTTGTAGTCGGCCACGCTCTGCCCGGTCGTCAGCACGTCGTCTATGATGATAATCTCTTTTCCCTTGATATTCCTGATGATGTTGTAATTACGTTCGAGGACACGGTTCTCCGCACCCTTGGCCTCGTGCAGGCTCTCGCGGGACTCGAACACGTCCACGTCGTACAGCCCCGAGGTCAAATCCGGCCTGTGCGTGCAGATGTACCAGTCGAGCCGTTTGAACCTCTGGCCGTATTTTATCCAGTTACTGCACGGCATGAACATGATATGATAAGGCTTCTTTTCCAGTTGTAAGGCGCCCATGCAAGCCTTGAAGAACTCGATACCGTGTATCTCGCCATCCTTGAACTGGTAGAGCGAACGGCAGAACGCCCGTTGTTCATCGTTAAGCAAGGGCCTGTACCGCGACGGGTAATAATGCCCGTAAAAGGCCATCCGGATACCGCGTGACTTGAACGGCTTGAGCGGCGGATGGTCCTCGAACAGGTCGGGACGCGAGAAGCAGAACATACGGCAGGCGTCCCGGTGACCGGCCATCACTGCCAGACGGGAGTAACTGTCGCGTTCCTCGCCCTTGTCGGCAATCCGTGCGGCGGTAAACGCCGCTTCCCCGGTTTTCCGCCGCCAGTAAGCGATGATATGCAACAGCCCTCCGATAAGACAGAGTAGGATCAGGAACACAAGTCTTTCGTTCGTCATTATTCGTTTGAATGATTTTTATAGTGTTTTCACTCGTCTATTATGTAAAAAACATTACACGCAACATATTATAATACTGAATTTTATGTTTGTCTTGTCGCAAAGAACAACTTTTTTTGCGACAAGATGGAGATTACATGGAACTTTGTCGGGTTTTATAATTCCAATGAATTGTCCTTTAACAAGAAATCATAAATGCTTATGGTCGTGATACCGGCTTCATCTCTGGTAACGGGGCTTTCTTCTCCCATGATGATGATCTTTTTGAATGAATCATCTACTTTAAGTAAAGATGCGCGTTCCTGTCTTATCTTTTCGTCTGACTCCATACGATAGGCTGACTGTATATAGTAACGCCGGCTTCCAAGATTGCAGATAAAGTCCACTTCGAGGTTGGAACGCTGTTGCTTTCCGTCCTCACCTTTCACCACGATCGGAATAACCCCCACATCCACATTAAACCCGCGTATCCTCAATTCGTTGTAGATCATATTTTCCATTAAATGACTTTTCTCCGATTGCCTGAAATTGATACGCGCATTACGCAGTCCCAAATCCATGAAATAATACTTGTAAGGGGAATTGACATACCGCTTGCCCTTGATGTCATAACGGGTGGACTTTTCAACCAGGAATGAATCGCAGAGATAGTCGATATAATCCTTGACCGTATCGTAGGATATGACTGACTTCTTTTCGCTTCGGAACGTGTTTGCCAATTTGTTCGGATTGGTCAAAGCGCCGATGCCGGAGGCCATGATGTTGATGAGTTCTTCCAAGTCATCATCCTTACGTATGTCGTAGCGGTCCTTGATGTCCTTGATGTAGGTTTCGTCAAACAGCGTTTTCAGAAAGCGTACTTTTTGCTCTTCGGTTTCATACGACAATATCTGCGGAAGTCCGCCATACAGCATGTATTCATTGAATCCGGCCTGCATTGTACCGGAATAGGCGGACATATATTCCTTAAAGCTCAATGGGTACATTTTTACCTCAAAACCGCGTCCGCGAAACTCCGTGATAATATCTTTGGACAGAAATTTCGCGTTACTGCCGGTGACATAGACATCCACGTTCCGCATCTTCAGGAAGCCGTTCAGCACATCTTCGAAGTTGTCGAGCATCTGAACCTCGTCCAACAGGATATAATACATTCCATCATCAATAATACGGCTTTCCACGAAAGCATAAAGGTTGTCGGGATTCCTCATGGTCCGGTTCTTGTAATCCTCCAAATCTACTTTTATGATATGATCCGGAGCTGTACCGCTTGTTTCGAGATACGAAGTGAATATCTCAAAAAGCAGATAGGACTTGCCGCATCTGCGCATTCCCGTTATAATCTTGATCATTCCGTTATTTCGCAGAGAAATGAGTTCATTCAGGTATTTTTTCCGTTTAATACTTTTCATCGCTAATCGAATTTTATGTCACTGGGTGACGGGGTTTTCGATTACAAAGGTAGATGTTTTTCTTTAGCCAGCCAATATCTAATCGAAAAAAATGTCATTAGGTGACGGGATTTTCGATTATCCCCATCCCGTAATCCCGGTTTTATCCGCGCTATCCCTGTTTTATCATTATTTTTTTCTTATCCTCGCCAGATTCCGTTCTCCCTTTTCGTCGGCGAATGTAGGGTGGAAGCACGTCGATACCAAACCGGTGTAAAAACAGAGAGTGCACGAAACTCTACCATGGCGACACAGCAATCTGTTATCTTGGTAATGTTACCCCCTCGTCAAGCAAATGTTGGAAAAATAGTCTCTTCAGAAGAAATGACTTTCCCGAATGGCGTAACCCGGTAATGATTTTGATAAGTCCATTGCCTTTTGACCGGTGGAGAGCTTTTCAATATAGGTATTACTGTCTACTATCATGCTTTACGAATTAATGTCACTTGTGACAGTTTCCTGGGGGCAAAATCAGCAGTTTCTGTTGAAAGAGCAATCATCTCGAAATAAAAAATTACATTACTGAATATTTTACCGGATAATCGGTTAAGGCGGTGCTCCAACTTCGTCAAATCCTTGTCGATTTTCTTGGTGGTTATCTTCGCGTATTTCCGTGTCGTGATAATGTTCGTATGCCTCGATATTTTTGCTCTGCTTGGTCTGATTGAAGGTGTGTCTTTCGGCAGGATTATACCGTATCGAAACCGAATGGTTTGGGAATTTGTCCGTGAATTTTGCACGCGGTGAATTACCCCGTTGCGAGATGAAAGAAAATAAGATAATCATATACACGGCCAATGATGGCAAAACAAAGATTGATGTAAAGTTTGAAGAGAAAACATTGTGGCTTACACGAGTTCAGGCGTACGGGTTGTACCAAACGGACAAATCGAATGTAAGCGGGCATATCAGTTCAAATGGAAGGAACGCTTAGCGTAGGGTGTGAAGTGGAATACTACAATCTGGAAATGATTATCGCTCTTGGTTATCGCGTCCGCTCCTGATTCCTCATTAATATAGTTGGAAGTCCAATCTTTATTTTAGCAGAAATCTCCTCTTGTGTCATTCAGGCGACCGAAGAGGGGAAGAATCTCGAATAAACCTGCTTCGTGTAATCGAGATTCTTCGCTGACACTCTGAATGACAAAACGTTTTAGATTTTTCGCTTTCTTCTGAATCGACGAAGGCCCTTTCATCCGGTGTAACGAAGAAAGCAGTGTGTTCTAAGCCGTCTTACCGTATGTTTATCTTTTCGACGGGCTGCATCTTCGTTTCATCCAAGGGCTTCGCGTGGTATTTCACCCCGTCGAAATCGATCTCTTTCAGGTCGATGTACCGGATGTTGCTGTTGTACATGGTCCGGTAATAAATCATCCGGTTGCGGGTGTCCGATGCGACGGTGAACTGGGTGGCACTGGGCATATCGGCGGGAGCCTTTCCCCAGGCGAGTTCGGTTCCCGTCGGGATGTCGAAGTTGTTCAGGATATGAAAGGCCTGAAAGACACTTTCCTGCGCGTTCGGTTGTTCCGGCGCGGTAAGCTGGAAGAAAGCGGCACGGACGAAACGGGATGGAGGGGTGAAGTCACCGGGCAATCCCAGCATGCCGCTTCCATGTCCGAAATTCTTCATCTCCAACGGACCGAACGGGTGTTCGGGAGCATTGCCCGGTTGGAGGTTGATGTAGTTGTTCAGGTTGGTCCAATGCCATTCGATACCCGGTGAGTTGGTCAATACTCCTAGCGGGTTATCGTAAAAGTGCATCTGCCCGTTCACGATTTCCAACACCGTTTGTCTGCCCGAGGACTCGGTGAACCGCCAATGCACGGTGGACGAACGGGGGTCGATATGGATGACGCGGACTTTCTCCAGTGTCCCTTTCACTTCGTCCAGGGTGCCGCATTCCGCCAGGACGTAGGATACCACCTGGAAGTCGGCCAGACACTTGTCTTTCAGGGAAGCGTCGTAGGGCTGGTATTTGCCATAGCCGGGAAAGTAGAAGAGTCCGGCGGAAAGGCCTTTCTCGTTGATTCCTTCCACCATGAATTCCTTCTGTTCTACCGCCACTCCCACGTACCCGTGCTTGCTCCTGAACTTGATCCCGTCCATTCCCGTGGGAGTGAGCGACTGGAGTTCCTGGTTCCGGGGAACCACTACATACATGCTGTTCATGACGCTTTCCGCCCATTCGATGGTACGTGCCGCGACGATGGCCCCGTCCTTGCTTTTGAGAGTGATGCCCGTGCAGGCGCCGGCTGGCACTTGCGACACGATGCCGATGCTTGCCAGCAGAAATGTGGATAGTTTAGTATTCATAATTATTGTTTTTGATGATTATCGAAAGAGATAACGTCCAAATGGAGAATTATGTTTGTTAAACACGCGGGAAAATACGCGATATGCCATAATCTGTTCCTGTCTAATGCCTATTTTACCAGCACGATCACGGCCCTACCGTCATTTCTTCCTTTTTTCCGCCGGCTCTGCTCTCTCTTTTCGTCGGCGAATGTAGGACGAAGTACATCGATGCCAAACCGCATTGCCATTCGGATGACAGAAACAGGCTATATTGCATGGCCGGTTTCCTGTCCGGGTTTGGCTTATGATGCCACCCGCTTCATCCTTTGTTTGCCTCAAAATAGAGAATACAGCCCCGCGGCACGAAAGCAGGGAAAAAGGTTTAATGATTAAAACAAAGCGAGATGAAAGAAGAAATCAGGCAGAACGGGAAAGTAATATTGTCAAGCGACGACGGGGTTTCGATACCCATGTTTTTCAACAACCTGTGCGGTAAGAATTTTTCAGGTGAGAAATACCGTATCTATCTCCAAAGCGTAGCGTTCGGGGATATGGGGTTTGAACCGGGAGAAATCGGATTATACCACAACGGCATATTGGTTAGAACCGGCACAATTCCGAAACTCTGAACCGTAAGCCCGACAGTTTTTAACAAGATGAACAGAACTTAAAATTAGTAAATATGGGAACACTTACCATTCATCCGGCGGAAGCCTATCTTCGCAACGAAAAGAACCCCACGTCATTGTACGTAAAGATTGAGGGGAAACGCAGACGTTTGTTTATCAACCGTGACGAAAATGTCATTGGCATTGTCGCACCGGGAAAACGAAAAAGAGGTTATATCTTCACTGATTGGGCGAGTATCGAGAAGATATACTACCCATCTCAAAATCAAGAACAGGAAAGGAATACGGACAGGAAGCTGGTCCTGAAATACCAAAAACTCGCCCGGCTTGCCACGCACACGAACGACTGGCTTCGCAAAATCGCTGAAGCGGATTTGGATAAGTCCCTTTACGAGAACCGCATCACGACCGGCACACGCATTGACGGCAAGTGCATCGGACTTGCCACAATCGAAAAGTATTGCGGTGCGACAGAGATGTATCTCTTCCGACAGGCTATAAAGGACAAGAAAAAATTTACCACTTGCCGCTTCGACTTTTGCGGTTATGACGGTACGTTATGGTGTGAGCCTCGGGACAATGGTGACATGGTAGCGGGCTTCAGTAAAGAGTACAGGGGGTGTCTCAATGGCTATTACTATCTGCTTATCAATAACGAATACATGATAGGTTACGATGTAGACTGATTCGCATCTCATCGGGAATCATGCGCATCGGGCGGAAGCCCGGTGCGTTTTCTGCTCCGGTCTGCCGACGGCCATACCCACTTGTAACCGGCACACAGATGTGCCGATTCTCTTTTACATAGCCGGAACTCCGGTCGTTATCTTTTTATTCTCCCTTCTCCCTCTTTTAGCGTTCCGTTCCACTCCTCTGCCGTGCAACCTCTGTGGAGTTATTTTTCCGCAAAGGTAACCGGCCGTTCCAATCCTGCCAATGCCGGCTGCCGCCGCGAGTGAATCCGCAAAAATCTTCCTCTCCACCTTGTCGAGCGTATTTTTCCGTCCCAGCCTTGTCCGGTTGTCCCCGCCACCTTTTCGAGGCAGAAAAATAAATCCCTGCGGTCGCAAACAGGCCGAAAAGAGGGAAATAAAAACACGGTTAAATATGAGTTACAACAAATTGAAAGCACTGACGGCGAACGTGGAAGCCATAGAAACGGCAATGAAAATCCATGTGCAGGGCAGGCAGGCCACAGCGCAAGAGAAAGAAATTTTATCCTTATACTCCGGTTTCGGGGGCATCAAGGAAGTGTTGAACATCGGTACGGAAAAGCCCACGGGCGGCGGCATGGAAGAACAGGTACAACGATTGCAGGAGTTAATCGACACCTATCCCCATTTCACCGAACCCATGCGGCAAAATGTCATGGAGAGTATCAAAGCCTCCGTACTGACAGCATTCTATACGCCAAAATTCCTTGTCGATGCGGTAGTAAGGCAGATACACGCCACATTCAGCGGAAACGGTCTCACGATGCGCTCGTTCCTAGAACCGAGTGCAGGCATAGGCGGCTTCCTACCGGTTGCCATGTCCGGCACGTATGACTATGCCATTGAGAAAGACCTCGTTTCGGGACTGATACTCTCTCTCCTGCATGAAAACACAATTACACGGACAACAGGATTCGAGACGATAGACAGGCAGGACTTTGAACACACGAAATTCGATGTCATTGCCTCCAATATCCCTTTCGGCAATTTTCGTGTCTTCGATGCAGAACTGTGGAAGAAAGGCGGCATGTACGAACAAGCCACCAAGACCATACACAATTACTTCTTTGTCAAGGCGGTGGAGCTGTTGAACGAGGGCGGACTGCTGGCTTTCGTCACATCAAGGGGCATAGCCGATACACCGGGCAACAAGTTCGTGCGCGAATACCTCGTAAACCACGCCGACCTGATAAGTGCCGTCCGTCTGCCCGACATGCTTTTCATGCAGACAAGCGGCATCGAGGTAGGCAGCGACCTGCTGATATTCCAGAAGCACACGCAAAAGGCGGTACTATCACAACGGGAACAACTGTTTCTGCAGGTAAGCAGGGAAAAAGCGGACACCACAGGCACAATGACCGAACATGCCAACAAAATTTTCACCCTGCCGAAAACCACCCTTGCCACGGGTAGCCGCATTGTACAGAACCAGTACGGCAAGTATGTACGCAAATACCAGTGGCAGGGCGATGAAAACGCCATGTCGCAGTATCTCGCCGCATTGCTCAAACTTGACTTTGGCCGTTACTTCCGGAAAAGCCTTTTTACGGGTGGCGGACAGGACGGAGTGTACACGCAGATGTCCCTTTTCGGAAATGTGGCAGCTATCAAGCAGCCTCCAAAAGGTAAACGAGCCTACACGGACGAATTGAAACCGTGGATGAAAGATGGCGCGATGCTACTTTTCGAGGAACAGGTGGGCGTTGTCCGATACCGCAAATCCGATCATTATCAGGAAGTAGCCACCGACTTTGTGCCCGTGGACGAGGGCAAGGTGAACACGGAAAGGGCGAGAGACTATTTCCCTATACGCGAGGCGTACTTTGAACTGTCAGCCAAAGAGAGGGAGGAACAAACGGAACAGGTGGCGTTACGTGAGGAACTGAACACACGGTACGATGCTTTCATTCGCAAATGGGGACACTTCCACGAGAACGACAACAGGGAGTTTATCATGCTCGACAGCCTCGGTGTGGAAGTGTACACGATAGAAATGCAGGTCGGAAAGGACATATACAAATCAGACATTATGCGCGAACCCGTAGCGTTCAAGAAGATAGACACCACCGTACAACTGACATCGGCAGAGGCGTTGGCAGGCAGCCTGAATTTCCACGGCAGGGTCGATATGGATTACCTGACACAGGCCACCGGCAAGGGCGAGGAAGAGGTTGTCGGTGACCTCAAAGGAGAGATATTCTACAATCCCGTCAGCGAAGAGTGGGAACACCAGGGCAAGTTCATTGCCGGAAACGTCATTGCCAAACGCAAAGAGCTTGTTTCCTGCCTGCCCGACCTCACGGACAAGGAAAAGGAGTACACGGAAGAATCGATAAAGGCATTGGAAACGGTAATCCCCGAAATGATCCCTTACGAGGAACTCGACATCAACATGGGCGAGCGGTGGATCGAGCCGGAACTGTACGCCGAATTTGCAACCGAGCTTTTCGGGGTCGAGACGAGTGTGATGTACCTTGACGTGAACGATTCCTATCTGGTTCGCCTGCAAGGTTATTCGGCGGTCGCCTACAACACCTATACCACGGGCAACTGCAACGGCGAGGACTTGTTTACACACGCCCTGCAGGATACCGTTCCCGAAATCACGAAAGAGATAGAACGTAACGGTGAAAAAGTGCGTGTGCCCGACGAGGATGCCATACAGGTAGCCGCCACCAAGATACAGGAAATACGCGACCGCTTCAACCAGTGGCTCGACAACCGGCCCGTGGAGGTTCGGGACGAACTGGCAAGAGGATATAACGAGCGTTTCAATTGCTACGTGCGCCCCGCCTATGACGGTTCGGCACAGACATTTCCGCATCTTACGTTCGAGCACTTTGCTTATGACAGTCTCTATCCCTCGCAAAAGAACGCCATTTGGATGATAAAGCAGAACGGCGGTGGTATCTGCTGGCATGAGGTAGGCACGGGCAAGACGATGATTATGTGCGTGGCGGCATACGAGATGAAACGCCTCGGGCTGGTGAACAAGCCGCTCATTATCGGACTAAAAGCCAACGTGCACGAGATAGCCGACACGTTCCGCAAGGCGTACCCCACGGCGAAAGTGCTTTACCCGGGCAAGGAGGACTTTACCCCTGTCAACCGTCAGGAGGTATTCTCCAAAATCAAGAACAACAACTGGGACTGTATCATACTGACACACGATCAGTTCGCCAAGATACCGCAGTCGGAGGAGACGATGATTGACATTTTCACGGAAGAACTTGACGACGTGGAGCGTTCTCTTGAAGTGCTGGAAGGGTCCACCATGCGCTACCGCAGCGGAAAGATGCAGGAGGGGCTGGAAAAGAGAAAACAGAACCTCAATGCCAAGCTGCAGGAGTTGAGCATGAAAATCGGCAAGCGAAAAGACGATGCCGTGGATTTCCGCACGATGGGAATAGACCATATTTTTGTCGATGAATGCCACATTTTCAAGAACTTAATGTTCCAGACGCGCCACACGAGGGTAGCCGGTATCGGCAACACCAGAGGTTCCCAAAGGGCGATGAACCTCCTGTTCGCCATCCGCGACATCCAACGCCGTACGGGGCGTGACCTTGGGGCTACGTTTCTTTCGGGTACGGTGGTCGTAAACGCCTTGACCGAGCTGTACGTGATGTTCAAGTACCTGCGTCCGCAGGAGTTACAACGGCAAAAGATTAACTGTTTCGACGCTTGGGCGGCGATATTCTGCAAGAAGTCCGCAGATTACGAGCTGAACGTGACCGGTGCAATCAAACGCAAAGAGCGTTTCCGTACCTACATTAAGGTCCCGGAACTGGCGATGTTCCTGCGTGAGATTACCGACTATCGCACCGCCGACATGATAAACCTCGACGTGCCGGAGAAAAATGTGCGTTTCCTTTCCAATGCCCCGACAATCCAGCAGGAAGAAATGATAGGCCGGCTCGTGGCTTTTGCCCACAGTGGCAAATGGGAAGACTTGAGGCTTGACATGCCCGAACCGGACAACCTCGACAAGGCGAAAATGCTCGTGGCTACCAACGTGGCCCGGAAAATGGCTCTCGATATGCGCCTGCTGGGGGACAAGTTCAGCGATGATGCCGGAAACAAGGCTTCCATTTGCGCGAGGACGGTTTATGATTACTACACGCGCTCTGGCGAAAACCGGGGAACGCAGTTCGTGTTCAGTGACCTTTCCACTTACAAGCCGAACGAGTGGAACATCTACATTGATATCAAGGATAAGTTGGTGGCAATGGGAATTCCGGCAGACGAGATACAGTTTATCCAGTGTGCCACCACGGAGAGGGCGAGAAAACGCCTGTTCGATGATATGAACAACGGCAAGGTACGTGTGTTGCTCGGTTCGACCAGTATGTTGGGTACTGGAGTGAATGCCCAGCAGAGGGCTGTGGCGGTACATCATCTGGAGATTCCTTGGGTGCGACATGAAGTCGCATAGATAATTGTTGGAATGATACTTACGGGTATCAGCTTTAACCCGCTGTTCCGTCAGCGGTAGCCTACCGACCGATGCACCTTAATGTTGTATTAAGCGGTCGGGACGAAGTACACTTTCGCAAGACAAGACAGAACCGTGAGGGGAAGTCAAGTACGGTTAGTATCATACCGTAGAGTGGCGAGGCTGGATAGTATGGTTAGCGCAAGCGAAC
>NZ_GG774810.1:0-5841 GCF_000163675.1 Bacteroides sp. D22
CTTTGGGATACATACAGCCAATGCGGTATGTATGATAGAAAAGGTCGAAAAGAAAAAAAGAAAGGCAGCATAATCTAACCAAAATAACAGGAAAAACAGGAGAGGTTTTAACTTCCCCTAAAAAAGACATGTACATAATGCATGGGTGGGAAGGAAAAAATAAGAATATGTAAACAATATTCTACAAAAAAGATAGAAGACTGGGAGAGTTGAACGAAAAAATCAAGAGAAAAGCTCACGTAAAGCAAAGCTTTTCTCTTGATTTTTTAGAAAGAGGAACATTTACTGAATATCCCTACCCTCATTACAGCTATTTGTGATGAGGGTAATTCTTCATTTTTACAATATATGGTTATATCTTGTCTTTCTCTTCTTTTTCTATCATCTCGTCGTAATATGTTATGCGTGCAGCACATTCTCGGATAGTCACTTCGCGCAGTACCTCTGTTCGTGCCAGCATATACTCGTATTCCTCTTTGTTGACGGTGAACAGCCGGTTGTATCGCGCTTCGATATATGCCCTGCATAATTTATCAAATGCTTTATTATCTTCGAAAGTATTGGTAGGAAACACATTAGCAAATCCTCGTGAACAGCTTCTGACCATCGCTCCCAGTACTTTTAATTCATGAGATTTAGGGCGAATTCCGTTATACACAAGCGTAAATGATTTGTAGAAGCGCTCGCAGGCTTGATGTAATAAGAAAGAACCTAATTTATAGTCTCCATCTTCATAGGCTAGTTCGCCATGTCTTAAGAATCCTTCTGCTAAAGGAAAACATTCTTCATATTCTTCCTCTGCATATTGCTTAATCTCCCGATACGGCAACTTTTCAGGTTTGCCAATATGAAACGTACCATTGTCATACAACAGAATTCCGTCTTTTATAATTTCATAAAAGAAATAATGCTTCCTTCTTATAGCTCTATTAATGGTCACTGGAGTTTCTACAATAATATTAGGCGGTGCCGGATGCCGCTTTCCTTCCATTCTTGTATCATATTTAGGAACGATCACCTCGCGCGCATGCCTCTCTGCTTTATTTGCGTCTCTCGTATCACATATCACCAGAATATCCAAATCACTTTGGTAGTAAGTAGTTACTCCACGTTCGTCGTATGTTTCATCCCAGATAACATATTTTCCCCGTGCATAACTTCCATACAAGATAATCATACGCACATTCGTAAGATTCGACAATATCAGCTCTTGCAACACCGCCAACTCTTCTTGCGTGCGTTTGGGCAAACGTTTTATTGATCTTTTCATATTGTTAGCCTATCTGTTAAACCTCTTCACATATCGGCATATCCATTCCTTTGTATACCACCACAATCTTATGAAGTTGTGTAGTGCCGACTGCTCTCTTTACCGTATCAGTGTCAGCATAATGATTCGCTTGGGCAATAGCTTCCTGTCGCAGTTCTTCCACGCGGCTTTCGGGATCTTTATACTTGGCATACTTCAGTTCCACAATGTAGCTGTGCTTCATGTCGGAATAGATATCCAGTAGCGGACAGAGGAAAATATCGACATAACCTGCCTGTGTGTCCTGTTCGGAAATGGGACGGTAGAAACGGTTTTGTGCCGTCATGGCAAGCGTAAAGCCGTGGACAAAAAATTCACCTTTCTGCTTGTCACGCTGGGAAGTGTAGTGTTTCAGGCAGTCAGCAATATAACCGAAATAGGCTTTCCAATCGCCATCGTAGGCAAGAGCGCTGGCAAGTTCGTTCTTTTCGTAACTACTGAAATTGAGTTCGGCTTCGTTATAGGTACTTAGCAGATAAGTGTAAATTTGTTCGCGGACTACCTGATTAGGAATGGTGAGTTTGGTCTTTCCTTTATACGTGCCGCTAATGGTGAGCATACCGAAATAGTAGAGCAGGCTCACAAAGTTGTCGGGATTGGTGATATTGATGGCAGGAAAACCTTTTTTCAGTTCTCCGGTGACGTAGCCTTCGCTCACCAATGTCTGTATGATGGAGGCATCATGGGCAAACTCTTTGTCCTTCCGGATGAGCATACGTAATTTTTCGTAGTCGATACGGATATTGTCTTCTACCATATCCCGGGGGGCTTTGCCTCGTTGAATATAATTCTTGACGAAGTAGAGTACCATATTAGAGTTGTACATAGTGGTTTCACCATAACATTCTTCCGCAAAGCAGTAGTTGTCATACCAAGGTTTCATTATTTCTATCAGTTCGTCCACACTGTGGTTGAATGGACTGGTGGTGGAATAGTAAGTGAGCATTTGGCGCACTTCTTCTTCCGTGAAACCTATCATCTCGTTGAATTCCGGTGTGAGCGAGTAGTTGGTTCCGATATTGAAACCACTTGTGAGGTCGTCCATTGTCACGGGGCTTACGCCGGTGATGAAACAACGCTCGATGCTGGAATAGGTTCCGGCTTTGATTTTATTGAAAAAGGCGCGCAGATAACCTTCGCCATGTGTTTCGTCCGTATAGCGATGCAGGCTTTCTATATCCGAGAGGATGGCATTGGTGAAATGGTCGTATTCGTCGATAAAGAGGTAAATACGTTGGTTGGTCTTATTACATTCTGTGAACAGGTATTCAAATTGTTCGACAGCTCCTTCTTTTTTGTCGAGTTCTTCCTTGATGCCTTTGGGGAGATAGTCAGCGTAAATGTCACAGAAGTAGTCGAACATTGTTTGGCAATGCGCGTCCAGTCCCTTGCGGTAGTTGTGTAGTTCGCCTACTATTCCGGAGAAGTTGAGGTATAGTACCAGATAGCTGTTCCGGTCGCGCGTAGGGTGCTTTCCGATGTAAAGGTCGCCAAACAGCGCTTCGAACTTATCCTTGGCAAGTATATCATAATAGTGCTGCAACATATTTACAGTGAGGCTTTTGCCGAAACGGCGCGGACGAATAAAGAAGAAAAACTTGTCCGCTTCTTCTATCATGGGTATAAACCGGGTTTTGTCCACATAATAACAGTCGTCGCGGCGGATTACTGCAAAGTTCATCATGCCGTATGGGATACGTTTTCTGTCCGGTGCTATATATTTTTCCATAACTTATACCTTATTTTAGGAGCTTTCTTTGAACATAAACAAAGGTACGGGCTTTTTGTTACTTCTCCAAACAAACATTCCATAACTTCTCGCTATCTTTGCACTCTATTAAACAAACATCACCACCATTATGGAATTGAAGCATGGATATTACCATCTGATTGCGATACTTGTAGTTGCTATCTGGGGATTGACTTTCATATCAACCAAAGTATTAATTAATCACGGACTGACCCCACAGGAGATATTCTTTTATCGTTTTCTCATTGCTTATCTGGGTATTTGGGTGATTTCTCCCAAACGTCTGTTTGCGGGTAATTGGAAAGACGAACTTTGGTTGATGGCAGGAGGTTTCTTCGGTGGTTCACTCTATTTCTTTACAGAGAATACAGCTTTGGGAATTACGCAAGCATCCAATGTCGCTTTCATCATTTGCACAGCTCCCCTGCTTACTACCATTCTTTCCCTTCTCTTTTATAAGAGTGAAAAAGCCACCAAAGGTTTGATTTATGGTTCCATATTAGCTTTAATCGGGGTGGGACTGGTGGTCTTTAACGGTTAAATTATCTCCGGTAGGGGATCTGCTCACTTTACTTGCCGCCCTGTCGTGGGCATTTTATAGTTTGGTGATAAAGAAAATGACAGGGCGGTACCCCACTGTATTTATCACCCGCAAAATATTCTTTTATGGAGTATTGACTATACTTCCCGCCTTTCTTCTTCATCCGTTACAACCTGATTTCGATGTACTTTTAAAACCGGTTGTATTATCCAATCTCTTATTTTTGGCCGTCCTGGCATCCTTGGTTTGTTATGTCCTCTGGAATGTGGTATTGAAACAGTTGGGAACCGTTAGAGCCTCCAATTATATCTATCTCAATCCGTTGGTAACAATGGTGGCATCCGTAATCATTCTTCACGAACAAATCACATGGATTACATTATTGGGAGCAGGTTGCATTATTTTTGGAGTCTATCAGGCAGAGAAAAAATAAGAAAGAATTTCTTATTTTCATATAGAAGAAATTCTTTCTTATTTCAGTTTGAATGACAGATCTGTTTTATATCTTATTTAGCGAGTAATTGGAGAATTTTATTACTAACATCGCTGTTTTCCTGAACACCACCAAAAAGCTTGGATTGTGGACCGTATGCAAACAGTGGAACCATGATTGGTGTATGTCCTTTAGATACAAACATTGCTTTCATTTTGCCTTCTTTTATGTTTCCGTTACGTAAAGCTAATGCTCCGGTTTCATGATCAGCTGAAATAATCACTAATGTATTTCCATCTTTTTCTGCAAATCTGATAGCAGCTTCTACCGCCTTGTCAAAGTCCAATACTTCACGGACAACTGCCGAATAATCATTACTGTGCGCACTTTTATCTATTCGGGCACCTTCTACCATTAAGAAGAAACCGTTAGTACTCCTGCTCGAAAGATAGTCAATAGCCATTTGGGTGGTAGACGGAAGGAAATCTCCCCGGTTTTCGTTTACAGAAGCTGTTTTGCTCTTTGTGGGTAAGTATCCCAGTTTTTTAGATTTCTTGATAGCTTTGTCATTCGGTTCCTCTATGATGGTAAACTCTTTTTTGATTTCCTTTTGAACGTTTGGTGCTTGTTTTTCAAATAGTTCATAACTACCGGCAGAAAAGAATGTCAGCTTACTGTTAGGAAGATCCGCCCAAATTTCTTTAGACATTCCACGCTCCGGTTGGTGAGCAAAAAAAGCAGCAGGAGTAGCTCCGTCGAGATTGTCAGTGGTAACAATTCCTGAAATGTAGCCATAGCCGGATAACTTCTCCGGTAAGTTTGGAATAACTTGGTTATTTTCATCCATTCCGAGTGCTCCGTTTTTAGTTTTTTTTCCGGTTGAGTAAGCGGTTCCGGAAGCAGCTGAATCTGTTGTAAACTTGTTGGCGGATTGCGTTCTGACGAAACCGCATGTTTTTAAATTAGTGATAGTAAGCTGTCCTTGATTGGCATACATTCCTGAACAGATATGTGCCAGTCCCATGCCGTCACCTATCATTAAGATGACATTCTTCACCGGTTTGTCGGTAGCATCCATGTCAAATGAAGGAACATACGAACTTTGTGGATTTTCGTTCTTAAAATCTCCTTTGACGATTTCTTGTGCTGATAGATTATAGCAAAAGAATAAGGAGAGAATAAATAAGTGAGTTTTAAATTTTACATTCATGGCTAATATGTTTTAATTAGAAGTAAGTAATTCGGATATGTTGACTGTATCGTATGGCTTTTCTCCAAATGCGGTATAATATTCTAATTGCATCCTCTTGGCATTATCTTGTCGGAATACATGCCAGCATCTTTCATTTACCGGAATCACAGGCTCGTGTAACATGACAAACTTGTAAGTTGCCTTCGAACCGGCTAGTGACTTTTCTAATTGTTGTAGCCCTTCCGGATTCCGATCCCATGGATCATAACACACAAATAATACATCATCAAGAGTAGTAGTGTAATTGGCTGACTGTAAGGATGGATGTCCTGCCAACCTTGCCATATTGGGTAAGTAGTCGTCCCTTAAAAAGTACTCATCTGCGGGATATTGCAAGAAAACAGTGTCCCGCAGATTTTTTCAACAAGTAGCCAAAGAACCCTCATGGCTCTTTTGAAGTTGTACGCTGCTGCGGCTAAGAGCAGATTGACAACATCCCCGAACACACCTTTATAAAAGTTGCGTCCTAAACGAAAGTCTGATTTCAAATGCCCGATAGTCGGCTCTATTCCTGCACGCTTGCAGAATAGCTTATGTTTCTTCTTGCGTGTGTAAT
>NZ_GG774810.1:6329-56078 GCF_000163675.1 Bacteroides sp. D22
CGGACGCCAGTCTATCTTATTGGCAAGCAGGTATAAGGGATGCCTGGGATTCAGCTGGTCTGTCAAAGAGCTGAACAAGGAGGGCTGAGGGGTGGTCTTGTTTATCATAATAATCTGCAAGTTTTCAACCATAAAGATACAAAAACTTGCAGATATATCAAAGCAATTTATATATTAATATGTTGATTATTAGGCGTAAAAGCACATTCTAAGGGGCGACTAAGTATACTTTTTCAAAAGCTTCTTTAGCCCCTGGCCCTGTGATATCATGATTACCTTTAGTCATAATGAAAGGTACTTTCAGATTCATTTTGTTGACAGCTTTAAAGGCACTGTTAGCCATCTGTATTGCTTTTTGTGGGGAACCGGCCAATCCTTCTGACAAGTCCCCCATTTGCAGAACGGCTTTTATTGACGGCTGGTGTTTTTGAACTTGCCCGCTGATTATCCGGGAGAATTCCGGCCATGTATTTTTCGTGAATACTGAATATTCTTTGGTAACTTGGCGCAGATCATCCGGTTTGGTGGATAACCATTCCATATCGTGATCTTCCAATAAATCATAGTGTATATCTCCCAACAAGAGAAATGAAACTTCTTTTTCATTTTGCTCTTGGGAGTATGATTGCAGAGAAGTCAAAAGCGATAAAAGGACAAATAATATTTTATTCATATTCTGTTATTTATTCATTTCAAAAGAAGGGGGTACACTGTCTGCCGCCCAATTCTTATTGGGAGTGTTTCCCATTGTAAATTCCAGTTTGCCGCCATTCATCAGTTCTTTATGTTCGAACCAGGATTGGTTCCAATCTTTGCCATTTAGTTTGGCTGATTGGATATATTTATTTGTCGGCGAATAGTTGTGCGCAATGACTTCGAATGATTTGCCGGCTCCTGTTTCAATAACTGCTCTTTCGAACATAGGAGTTCCGATGACATAAATAGGCAAACCAGGAGTAATAGGATAGAAACCTAGCATGGAGAAGACTACAAATGCTGACATTCCTCCGCCATCTTCGTCGCCCGGGAGTCCCATCAGGTCATTTCTAAACCATTCATCGAGCAATGTCCTTACTCTTTTTTGAGTTCTCCAGGGCTCTCCTATATAGTTGTACAGATAAGGAATGTGCATACTGGGTTCATTAGCCATTGAAAATTGACCTACATTACCCGTATGATCCGGTAATTGCGCATAAAATACATATTTGGCTTCGCCCAATGGGGTGTTATACATCGTTTCAAGATTATTTCTGAATGCTTCTTTCCCTCCCATCAGTTCAATTAAATCAGCAATATTATGGGGAACATCCCATCGGTATATCCAACCGTTATTCTCGCCGTATGCTTCACGAGCACCTAATCCACCGGCAGTGGCATAATCAAAGGGTTCTATGAATTCGCCTTTTGCATTTTTGGGATGGAAGAATTTTGTTTCAGGATTGAAAATATTCCGATAGTTTTTACTCCCTTGTAGAAAGTAGTTATAGTCTTTCTCATACCCAAGTTGTTTGGCTATTTGTGCCAGACACCATTCATCGTAAGACGTACCTAGAGTGACGGCTACCGGTTGGCGTTTTTCAAATGGGTGTACTTCGTCAGCTGTTTCTTGTTCTCCCGGTGCCAATGCCGGTAAATATCCGTTTTCCCAATAGAATTTTGTGATTTCACCTCCCTTTATGCCTGACCACGGGGCTAACGTTTTTTCTGTAATACCAAGTTTGCAGGCTTCGTAAGCAGCTGATAAATCAAAGTTACGGATTCCTTTTATATATGAATCAATAACAGTGGCTACACCGTGATTGGAATTCATTCTACGGCTGTCTCCCGTAACTTCAGGAAATGTAGGCATCCAGTTATGTTCCATTTGCTGTGCCATTCTGATAAAAGACTGAATCATGTCAGCTTCCATTTGTGGTTCGATGATAACACGTAAGGGGTGGACTGCTCTATACGTGTCCCAAATCCAATCGTCGGTATAAAATGGGACAGAATCTTTGTGGATACTATTGTCGAAAGCACTGTAATAGCGGTTGTCTTCCGAAAGGCAAATCATCCGTTCGTAAGTCCGGTAGAGGGAAGTATAGAATATTGCTTTTGCATTTTCGTCTATTCCTTCCACTTTGATTTTATTTAATGTTTGATTCCAGATGTTTTTGGCAATGTTCATCTGGTTTTCCACATCATAATCTTTTATTTCCCGCTGTAGGTTGGCTTTTGCTTGCTTTTCATCAATGAAGGAAATACCGTAGCGAACTTTGATTGTTTTTATATCTGTTGAATATAAGAGAGCGATACCCACGTTCTTGCCTTTTATGGCAGTGTGGCTGTGATTTATTTCTTCTTTGCTGACAGTCATCGTTTTTTCCGGCAGTGCGGAAGTCTCCATATAAACATATACTTTGGTTTGATGATCTATGTTCTGATAACCGGAAATGGTATTCTCCGTAGTTTTAAGCTCACCATTGGTGGTACTAAGTATTAAATATGGAGCATTGTTTTTCCGGAAACTTAGTTCATAGATTCCTGCCTGGTGGGAAGGAGCGAATTTAGTGGAAACCTCTTCTTCTTCAAAATAGGAAGAATAGGAATAGGGTTTTATCACTTCATTATCATAACAATAGTAATATACCGGTTGTAATCCGATCTCTGCTCCCTGATAGAAAGACAGGCTGAATGCAGACTTTCCCCGATGCGAGGTGACAATGACCGGTAAGCCTTTTATTTTATCAGAAGTGTAATCTGTTCTTTCCGGATAGATGCGGAGCATACTATTGGGAAGATGAACAGTTGGGTAAGTAGGAACTAACAAATGACTGATATTCCCCATATAAGGATTTACATAGTCAACCGGAGTTGACACTACCTCTTGCTTGTTGCTGCATCCATTGACGATTAAAATCATTAACAGTACTAACGGAATGAATTTTCTCTTGTACATAAACAGATTTTTTTATTTTTCGATGGTTTTAATTAGATTTGCTGTAAATATAGGATAGTTTGATTAATGAAAACTTAATGTAACCTTAAAATCTATCTTCTACAAATATTTTTTTTGTAAAGTTTCGCCATTAAGAGAATATTAATCACCATAAAATATCTTTGGTTCATCTTTAATGCATTAATCAATACTGTATTTTTTAATTTAATAATTAAGTATTATGAAAAACTAAATACAGTATTAAAACAGGTTATCTCTTACTGGCTATTGGAAGCTACTGTTTAGTTTAGTTCATTAGAGCACCGGAATGAATCTATTTTTAAAGGTGGGGCTGCTCTGAACCGAATCTCTAGGATTTCAGGTTGGCCAAAAGAATCTGATGATTGAAAAAGAGAGAGTTCTGCTGGTTTATATCAAATAGGGACGAAGCGTATAGGCATAAAAAAAGGAGCAACGCCTTGCTCCAACCTTTGTTAACCTTAAATCTAATACTATGAAAAACACATTGCAAAGATACGGACTCTTGGGAAATTAGCAAATTATCCAAGAAAAATAGCATGTTTTATAACACGTTTTAATAGTTTTTCCCTACTTGTTAAGAAATCAGTCCTCCTTATTTCAAGGTATGTAACATTAATTTTGAAAATTGAATCGGAGCATACCGTTGATTCTCTGCCGAAAAACCGTTATCTTTGCAAGGATAATCACATTATGCACTCAATAAAAAAGAAAAGGAGACACCCGTGAACGAAGAAGAGATCGTCCTCACCCCGATGATGAAACAGTTTCTGGATTTGAAGGCAAAACATCCGGATGCAGTGATGCTGTTTCGTTGCGGTGACTTTTATGAAACATATTCTACGGATGCCATCGTTGCAGCCGAAATTTTAGGGATCACACTGACAAAACGTGCCAATGGGAAAGGAAAAACTATCGAGATGGCAGGTTTTCCTCATCATGCCCTTGATACCTACCTTCCGAAACTGGTTCGCGCTGGAAAACGTGTCGCTATCTGCGACCAGCTCGAAGACCCCAAAATGACGAAGAAGCTGGTGAAGCGTGGTATTACCGAATTGGTTACTCCTGGTGTTTCTATCAATGATAATGTTCTGAACTATAAAGAGAATAACTTCCTGGCTGCCGTTCATTTCGGAAAGGCTTCCTGTGGAGTTGCTTTTCTCGATATTTCTACCGGTGAATTCCTTACTGCAGAAGGACCTTTTGATTATATAGACAAACTGTTGAATAACTTTGCCCCTAAGGAAATTCTTTTTGAACGTGGCAAACGCCTGATGTTTGAAGGTAATTTCGGTAACAAGTTCTTTACATTCGAGCTGGACGACTGGGTATTTACAGAAACGACTGCCCGTGAGAAACTGCTGAAACACTTTGAAACGAAGAATCTGAAAGGTTTCGGAGTGGAGCACTTGAAAAACGGTATCATTGCTTCCGGTGCTATCCTGCAGTATCTGACAATGACGCAGCATACGCAGATTGGTCACATCACTTCATTGGCACGTATTGAAGAAGATAAATACGTCCGTCTGGATAAGTTCACGGTGCGTAGCCTTGAGCTGATTGGCAATATGAATGATGGAGGCAGTAGTCTAATCAATGTGATCGACAGAACGATCAGCCCGATGGGAGCGCGTCTGTTGAAACGTTGGATGGTTTTTCCGTTGAAGGATGAGAAGCCGATCAATGAACGCTTGAATGTAGTGGAATATTTCTTCCGCCAACCTGATTTTAAGGAGCTGATTGAAGAACAGTTGCATCTGATAGGTGACCTGGAACGTATTATTTCCAAAGTGGCTGTAGGACGTGTGTCGCCTCGTGAAGTCGTTCAGTTGAAAGTTGCCTTGCAAGCAATTGAGCCGATAAAACAGGCATGTATGGAAGCTGATAATGCGAGCTTGAATCGCATTGGCGAACAGTTGAATCTTTGTATTTCTATTCGTGACCGGATTGCCAAAGAGATTAAAAATGATCCTCCTTTACTGATAAATAAAGGTGGAGTGATTCAGGACGGTGTGAACGCAGACTTGGATGAATTGCGGCAAATCTCCTATTCAGGAAAAGATTATCTGCTAAAGATACAACAGCGGGAGAGCGAAGAGACGGGTATTCCGAGCTTGAAAGTAGCTTATAATAATGTATTCGGTTATTATATCGAAGTCCGTAATGTGCATAAGGATAAGGTTCCACCCGAATGGATTCGCAAACAGACGTTGGTCAACGCAGAGCGTTATATCACGCAGGAACTGAAAGAGTACGAAGAGAAGATTTTGGGAGCGGAGGATAAGATTCTGGTTCTGGAAACGCAGCTATATACAGACTTAGTACAGGCATTGATGGAATTTATTCCACAGATACAGATTAATGCGAATCAGATTGCACGTCTGGACTGCTTGTTGTCATTTGCCAATGTGGCCCGTGAGAATCGTTATATCCGTCCGATTATTGAGGATAATGACGTACTGGATATTCGTCAGGGACGTCACCCGGTAATAGAAAAACAACTTCCAATAGGCGAGAAGTATATTGCCAATGATGTAATGCTGGACAGCGATACACAGCAGATTATTATTATTACAGGTCCGAACATGGCCGGTAAGTCGGCACTCTTGCGCCAAACAGCATTGATTACGCTATTGGCTCAAATCGGCTCGTTTGTTCCTGCGGAAAGTGCGCATATCGGTTTAGTTGATAAGATATTTACCCGTGTAGGAGCGAGTGATAATATATCAGTCGGTGAATCTACATTTATGGTAGAGATGAATGAAGCGGCTGATATCCTGAATAATGTTTCTTCCCGGAGTCTGGTATTATTTGACGAATTGGGTCGTGGTACTTCTACTTATGATGGTATTTCCATTGCTTGGGCAATTGTAGAGTATATCCATGAACATCCGAAAGCAAAAGCACGTACATTATTTGCTACGCATTATCATGAATTGAATGAGATGGAGAAATCTTTCAAGCGCATCAAGAATTATAATGTATCGGTGAAAGAAGTTGATAATAAAGTAATCTTCCTTCGTAAACTGGAACGTGGCGGTAGTGAACACTCTTTTGGTATTCATGTGGCAAAGATGGCCGGTATGCCGAAAAGCATTGTGAAACGTGCAAATGAGATATTGAAACAGCTTGAATCTGATAATCGCCAACAGGGCATAGCAGGTAAACCGTTGGCAGAAGTGAGCGAGAATCGTGGAGGTATGCAGTTAAGCTTCTTCCAGTTGGACGATCCGATTCTCTGTCAGATTCGCGATGAGATATTGAATCTTGATGTGAATAATCTTACTCCTATTGAAGCGCTGAATAAACTGAATGATATTAAGAAGATAGTCAGGGGGAAATAATTATTTCCCCTTTGATTTTAGTAACTCCTCCACTTTCCTGTAAAACAATGAAAGGTGATGCCCGTCTACAAATCCGTGATGAATAGTCATGGCGATAGGCATTACTAATTTGCCTTTTTTGATGATTGCTTTCCCAGCATTCAGTAGCGGATAATTGTTGCCGCTTTGTTTTTCCTGTGTCCCAGTGATTGAAGTAAAATATAAATCGGGAGTTGCGCTTAATAGAATCAGCCCATAA
This sequence comes from Bacteroides sp. D22, assembly GCF_000163675.1. Classification (NCBI taxonomy): domain Bacteria; kingdom Pseudomonadati; phylum Bacteroidota; class Bacteroidia; order Bacteroidales; family Bacteroidaceae; genus Bacteroides; species Bacteroides sp. D22. The sequence goes on from NZ_GG774810.1 coordinate 12,868, forward strand.
TCTCCGTTGGCTACCTCTCCGTTTTCGGCTGCATACGGATCTCCATTTTCGGGAATGGAATCAATTATCTTTCGGGCTTCCTGATAAAAGGTCTCGAAATCTTCGTGATAAGGGAAACGTATGGTGAAGAATTTACCGTTTTCTTTTATCTTGATCGGAGATAGAATATCTATTTGGTCATAGAGTACTACACGACCTTCCGGATCAATGCGATAGCGTAATTCTGGAATCTCGTTGGCTGCGCGAAGCACCGCATAAAGGTAATGGAGGAAGAAAGACTGGTGAGCCTCTTTGGCCCGTTTTTTTGCTCCTCCGCATTCTACTTCGGAGGTTATGGATAATTGTGGATTCTGGAAGCGGCGGAAGAAATTGAAATTCTCCTTCCGCTCCCAAGTTTCTATATCTATGATCTGTTTCATTTCTTTTCTACTTTCTTCCGGTTATAAAAGAACATGAAATAGACGCCTATTATGATAAACGGAACGCTTAACCATTGTCCCATATTGAACATCATGCTGTTTTCAAAATCTTCCTGATTTTCTTTTAGGAATTCGATGAAAAAGCGGAAGGTGAAGATATAAGTCAGACAAAGGCCGAAGAAGAAGCCGCGATGCAGTTTCTTACTGTAATTCTTATACAGGTAAATCATGATGAAGAACAGGATAAGATAAGCGATGGCTTCGTAGAGCTGTCCCGGATGACGGGGTTGCATATCTACACGCTCGAAAACGAATGCCCAAGGTACATCAGACGGTTTGCCGATGATTTCGGAGTTCATCAGGTTGGCAAGGCGGATGAAGCAGGCGGTGATTGGAGTAGCTACGGCAATCATATCCAGCACGTCCATATAATGGAGCTTCGTCTTGCGGCAATATAGCCAAAGGGCGATTATCAATCCTAATGTACCGCCGTGGCTGGCAAGTCCTTCATATCCGGTAAATTTCCAGTTTCCGTCCGGCATGAATTTGATAGGAAGAATCATTTCCCAAAAATGAGACAAGTAGTATCCCGGATCATAGAACAGACAGTGTCCCAGGCGGGCACCAATCAGAATACCAAAGAAACAGTAAAAGAAAAGCGGGTCAAACTTCTTTTCCTCTATCTTTTTATCCCGGTACTGGTAGTGAACAACCACATAAGCAAAGAATATTCCTACTGCCCACAGTAATCCGTAATAACGGATAGAAATGCCGAACAGGTTGAATAGTTCGGGATTCGGGTTCCAGTTGATGGATAATAGCATGGTATTCATTCTATATTGGATTAATGTTAATGATTAGATTTTTTGAATTTCTCCGCAACCATCCGGTAGGTCGGTATATCTATTCCCTGTTCTTCGGCTGCTGCAATCATGTCGAAGAGCAATCCTTGTATTTCCGAGTCGTGTCCGCGTGCCAGGTCTTTTTGCATAGAAGCGGTACTTTCGGGGTCGAGCTTGTCAATCACTTTCAGGTTGTAGCTGACTGGGTCTTCGGGAAATTCGACGCCTAGTTTCTTTCCTAAGGCAGCGCTTTCCGTAGAAAGTCCGATAAATGTATTCCGTATCTTTCCCGGTTTCTGTACTTCTCCCATCGGAACGTCGTAGTAAGCACCCGTTACGGCCATTGCAGAGATAAACGACCATTTGATAAACGTATCCCGGTTGATGTCTGGTGACAGGTCTACCTTTATGCCTGCTTCCTGCAAGTCTTGTTGGATGGCTTCCAGCAATCCGGGCTTCACAACCGTGCCGTGATGAGCACCATATACCAGACGGAATATTTTTCCCATTTGGGTGATTTCTCCGGTGCCGGATAAGAAGCCTACGATATAGATGCAGCCGTCGAGAACGGTAACTTCCGGAACTAGCTTCTGTATGCGCGGCCCTGTGCCATATACATTCAGAATAGGGATGACAACCGTGTCTTTGTGTGCTGCTCTTTTTATCAGTTCTACGATGGAATCGACCGAATAACCTTTCACGCATACAAATATCACATCTGCTTTCCCGCTAAATTCTTCAGCCGTAGTAGCCGGGATTCGGAGCGTATGTTCACCCTTTAAATCCGACTTCAGTTTCAAACCGTTCGTTTGAATCGACTGCAAATGAGCTCCACGGGCAATACAAGTTACATCTTTGCCTGCCAGCGACAAGAATCCTGCGATACTGCCGCCTACACCTCCCGTTCCTGCAATGAGATATTTCATATTGTTAGCGAATTAGTAATTAATAAGTCGTCGGTAGTTACCGATAATCACACGTTGAAACGGAAATGCATGATGTCGCCATCCTGCACCACATATTCTTTTCCTTCCACACCCAGTTTTCCGGCTTCTTTCACAGCTGCTTCCGAGCCGTATTTGATATAATCATCGTATTTGATAACTTCGGCACGGATAAAGCCTTTCTCAAAATCGGTGTGGATAACACCAGCGCATTGCGGAGCTTTCCAACCTTTTTCGTAAGTCCAGGCACGTACTTCCTGTACGCCGGCTGTGAAGTAAGTTTCGAGGTTCAGGAGTTTATAAGCCGATTTGATAAGACGTGCCACGCCCGACTCTTCCAGTCCTACTTCGGCAAGGAACATCTGGCGGTCTTCATACGTTTCCAGTTCGGCGATGTCGGCTTCTGTCTTGGCGGCAACAATCAGGATTTGAGCATTCTCGTCTTTTACGGCTTCGCGTACCATATCTACGTATTTATTTCCGTTTACTGCGCTTGCTTCATCAACATTGCAGACATACATTACCGGTTTGCTGGTTAGTAGGAACAGTTCGTGAGCAATCTTTTGTTCGTCTTTTGTTTCAAAAGTCACTGTACGTGCAGATTTTCCCTGTTCCAGTGCGTCTTTATATTGAACGAGTACATCGTAAGCTAACTTTGCAGCTTTGTCTCCGCCCGTCTGTGCTTGTTTCTGTACTTTCTGGATACGGCTTTCGATGGTTTCCAGGTCTTTCAATTGAAGTTCGTAGTCAATGATTTCTTTGTCGCGGACGGGATTTACGCTTCCGTCTACGTGTGTCACATTGTCGTCATCGAAGCAACGGAGTACGTGGATAATTGCGTCTGTTTCACGGATATTGGCAAGGAACTTGTTTCCCAGTCCTTCACCTTTGCTTGCGCCTTTCACCAGTCCGGCGATATCTACGATTTCTACAGTTGTAGGAACAATTCGTTGGGGGTGCACCAATTCAGCGAGTGCGTTCAGACGTTCGTCAGGAACAGTGATTACACCTACATTGGGTTCAATTGTACAGAAAGGGAAATTTGCCGCCTGTGCTTTCGCATTCGACAAACAGTTGAAAAGTGTCGACTTACCCACGTTCGGTAGTCCTACAATACCACATTGCAATGCCATTTATCTATTTCGTTTTTATTTAGTTATCGATAATCTGACTGCAAAGATAGGCATTTTTAGATTATATACATTGGTTGGAAAACAAATACTTCTTTCTTATATCTATTTAATGAGTAAAGGATGCCGTTTTCAGGCATCCCTATAAATGTAAAGTAAACTTTAGAACGTCATAGGTACGCCTACCATGACACCAAGTGTCTTATCTTCTGCAGGAATTAGCGAGGACATCACATATTGGCTGGAATTGTTGTACAAAGCCGGCCAGCTTTTAATGAAGAATTTGTGTTTTTTAAAGTAACCATCTAAAATAGGTGACAGGCATTTGTCGAACTCTTCGTGATTAGGATTGCTTGTATCGAACGGTGTATAATCTCCAAAAGTGATAGAACCATCTGAATTCTTCTGATAATTGAATGTATAATAGAATCCGTAAGTATCGGCTCCTAATGAACCGTTTTGATATATTTTATAACCAATCTCCACTATACTTCCGTCTGTGTACATGTGTATGGCAACATACACAATATAGAATTGAGTTTGAGTGAATGCAAATAAATTCGAAACAGCAGCTTTATGTTTATCAAAATATTCGGATGACCATTGATTTTGCATATCGTTGTACACTACCATTGTCTGATGAATTGCTCCTGGAGGTGCATTGAATAGAGGAACAATTGGTGTAGTACCTCCTTTAATTTCAAGTATATCATTGCCTACTTGTGTAGTGTATCCGGTGGATGTCTTGTTGAATTGATAAATTTCGTAACCATCAAGGATTAACGGGTTCATCATTACGATATTTCCGTTCAGGTCTATTTTAGAACCTTCTATTTGTAGGGTCGGATTTCCATTGTTAGCGGATAAGAAACCAGTTTTTCTACCATTAGATACAAAATCATACGCTTGTCCTTTATAACTGAAAGTGAAGTATTTTTTTTGATAGATAGGAGCCTGATCCTGATTTTCCATTAAGGCGCCATTTTTGATGGCCTCTCTTTCCTCATTGGTAGCTTTAGTCAGTGTAGCTTCCATTTTGTTTTTTCTTCCTTTTAGGAGAAACTGATCGTTTTTGTAGGATATAATCTCGTATTCGTAGTCTGCTCCTAATCCGGTTCCTGCTTGTCCTGCACCATTCATCAGCTGGTTGGGATCTGCAAAGATAGATAAGAAAGAGTATGTATCAAATGATATAGTTGGTCCTTGTAGTGGCTTGAGTATATAGCTACTTTCAAACGGACTTGCTTTCAAGTCGCGGTAATATTCTACATAATCGAACATCATAGATACTCGATTGTCTGCAGTGAATTGCATCCATAAGGTGTGAATACCTCCTAATTGGGTATTTATTTCTGCAATCCATCCATCGGGAGCTCCTGTGAGTATATCAGTATATTCCTGCATTTTAGTTTGAATCCGTTTATCCGGGTTTTCCATATAAATGTCGGTTTCATTATTGCAAGATGAAAATATACTGCACAATGCTACACAGGTTAGAAGATAATATGTATAAACTATTTTCATAATTATTTATTCTGGAGTGTTTTCATTTACAATTTGATTAATAGCATCTTGTACTAAAGATACTAATCCTTTATTTCCCATTGCGTCGTCATAAAACTGTACGTTCCATACATTTTTAAAGTAATTGATCACAATTTCTTCTTTAGCCAGTAATCTGGTTAAAGCCGTTTGTGCCTGATTGGCAAGGGCTATACGCTGTGCTGTTTCTTCTGCTGTTTCTCCCTCTGAAGGAGGAGACGTTGTTAAACTTTTGAGCAAATTAATTCGATAGTCACGCCATTCTTTTCCATACACCATAATTAATGATGCCACTTCAACGAAATCTTCATCAACTCCCGACATTGCGTATGCGGAATAGAATCCGGCAAGTAATGCGCTTACTTCCGTTTCAGAAGTCCATCCTGTCGGATTATAATCTCCGGCGGATATATCTTTGAAACTGGAATCATACATTTTGGTTTGATGGAGAATATGAGCGAATTCGTGTTCAATGGTATGCATGATAGAACGTATCCAGTCTGCATCACTCGGATTGTAGCTATTACCATCAAATAGTGTAATTTTACGAGCGCCTTCAGCCTGTCCTAATACTTGACTGCCATCTGCATTATATTCCGGGCTACCTACCAAAATGATTTTCTTAGGTGTCATTTCTCTAAGAAATTTATCTCCTGCCAATTGTTTATAAGGCTCAAACCACACTCGTTGAATCATATCCATAGAAGGTTTTACGAAGCGTTCCATAATGGGGACTAGTTGGGCGGTAGTGTTCAGTTCATAACTGTTCCATTTATATTTCACTTCGATATTGTAAGCTTGGGTATAGTTTTCATATAACCATTTATCCAGTTCATTTTTTTGCTCGTCATTTCCACCCAATCCATAAATCTCTTGGTCAAGATTGAGTTTGTCCTCATTACAGGCAGTGAAAATAACAGTACTAATGCAGAATAGTAGCATGAAATATGCTTGTATCCATTTGGCAATGTGATTTGTTGTTTTCATTTTATTCCCATGTATTATTTACGTTATTTCTTGGATTAAGTTTTATTCCCGAAATAGTTGCCATTTCCGGAATTTGTAGTACCCTTCGGTCGTCGTCCGGCATTAAGCTGGACTTGCTGCCGTTAGCTTGGGTATGGGTGACGGGGATATTCCAGCGTACAATATCATACCATCTAAGTCCTTCATTATAAAACTCTATACTTCTGAAATCAAGTATTGCAAGTAGGATACCTTTTTTCAAATCACTCCAAGAGTCTGTCTGATTGTACTTATTGATGAAGTGATCAGTATTATTAAGTTTGGTTTTATAGAAATTGAGTATCTTATCGCGTGTAATACATAATTCTTTAGAATCATAATATCTGCTTGATGCCGGGCTTCTTGCTATAACAAAACGTTGGCTGGCATATAAATTTAGATCAGCGATAGCTTTGTCATATTGGTTAAGCATTAGGTAGGCTTCTGCACGGTTTAATAACACTTCTTCCATTCTCAAAACAGGAATATTGGCATACGGCAAAAAGTTGGATGCGTCTAAAGATTCTTGTTTAGTAAATTGGGTAAATTTAGGTATGAAGTAGAAATTGGATGTACCGTAATAGGGAATAGCCCACATGCCATTTGTAACATTATCTGCATTGATTGTCTTGCCAATGTCAGTAGAAGATAAACCATATCTTGAATAGAAGGGTAATTCTCCCCAGGCGATTGAAGACAATGCTTCTGTAATCAATAAATTGGCATTGGTGGAAGAACTGCAGAAATACGAACGCATTTCAATATATCCGCTTGCATCCATGTAAGTTGTTGCAAAAGGATGAAAGTTGTTGCTTACAAACGAAAATGCAGGATCATCTTTTGAGATATATTGTTGCGGTGTACCATCTTGATTTTTAAGAGGTTCTCCTTTACTATCCGTCAATGTTTCAAATTGTGACGGTATGGAAATGAGTTGATTGGCATATTCAAGTACCTTATCATATTGTTTCATTAATAGATAAAGACGGGTACCAAAGGCGGCAGCTGATTTCTTATTGAAATGATATTTGGGAGCTGTATAAATGCTTCCATCCGTCATAAGAGGATAACTGTCCTCAAAATCTTGTGTGATTTTTCTATAAGTGTCTGCCACTGTCTCCCGGTCATATTGTTCTACTGGCTGTGTTTCTGGTTTCTCTACATAAGGAATACCCGGATATAACGATGCAGTCGATTCGTCATATTGTTGGGCAAAGAGTGAAGCAAGACAAAAATGTGAGAAGGCTCTGGTCATGAGTGCTTCTCCCTTTTGATTGATTGTGCTTGAAGGTGTTCCTAACTCGTCGATAGAAATAAGCGCCTGGTTAGATACTGCAATAGCTGCATAGCATCCTGTCCAGAAGTTTTCGAAGGAATCATTTCCATCTTCTATCACGTCTTTCCATAAGAAATTTTCACCCATAAAGCTGAATAATGCTCCTGGTTGCGCACCAGAGTAAACACTTCCGAAGTCGGTTATGTAATCACAACGGGTATTGACAATAGCCGCATAAGAAACTTTAGGATACGCATTTACTAGTAATGCGGATACTTTATCCGGAGAATCTATTTGAGTACGTTCGTCGGGTACTTTGTCCAGAAAGTCAGAGCAACTGGTACAAAAGGACATGATTCCAATATATAAGTATATTTTAATTCTCTTCATTGTATAAGGATGATTTAGAAACTGACATCTAATGAAAAAATAACTTGTTTTTGTATCGGTTGGGCTACGCCACCGGTATTGACAAATTCAGGGTCTTGTCCATTCAATTTTTTATCAGAGTATAGTAACCATAAGTTTTTGCCGGTTACTCGTAAACGAATATCAGAGAACAACTTCCACGATTTAAAAAGCTTCTGCGGAATGGTATATCCTACAGATAATGATTTAAGACGGATGAAATCTCCTTTTGCTACCCGTATATCTGAATAATTGTATGCTGAATAAGGATAAGTACTGCTCAAATCTGATATCAGATCTTTATCAGCTATTGCAGGGATATTAGTATGTTTCTCATCTCCTCTGAATTCCCATCTGTTAAAGAACTCTTTGGGGGTTGCTTGAGAATCATTATAACTGCTGTTAAATACAGGATTCAACCGGATTACATTTCCGGCTTGGAAAGTGAAGAAAATATCTAATGAGATACCTTTCCAAGTAAAGGAATTGTTAAATCCTCCTGTATATTTGGGATCTGTCGGTCCTTCGTATTTTAAGTAATCTGTTGAAGTACTTTGGAAATTGATATCACTGGTGATAGTGCCATTCTCATCATAGAACATCGGTACACCATTTTCCGGATTCAGACCGGCAAATGGTATAGAGAAAAGCCCGTTCACCGGATACCCGTTTTTATTTCCTCCTGTGATTCCTACCAACGTGTTGACTTGTGGTTGTTGCATTGAATTCTTGATTTCATTTTTGGAATATCCCATAGTGAAAGAACTTGACCACATGAAATCTTTTGTTACAATAGGTTTTCCTGACAATGTTATATCGAAACCGGAGGCGCTTAAGTCGGCACTATTGGCCCATTTATATCTTTCTCCTCCAATTCCGGAGACTTTTATTACACTTAACAAGTCGAAACTGTTTCGGATAAAATAGTCAAAAGAGAAGTCGAGTCTTCCTTTAAGGAAAGTGGCATCAAAACCAAAATTAGATTGATAACTCTTTTCCCATGTCAAATCAGAATTACCTAATGTGTAAATTTCAATGCCTGATTCGATGTCCGTACTTGGGCGCGTAGTATTAGAATTTATAAAAATAGGTGTTGCATTTGATAATGGAGGCATACTGGCTGTTAATCCAACGCCGGCACGTAGCGCTAATACATCCAGCCAGACAAAGTCTTTCATAAACGTCTCATTACCTATATTCCATTTCCCACTGATATTCCAGGTAGGCAGCCAGCGGGCTGAACTGGAATTTGCCATTGTGTTGGAGCCGTCATACCGTACTGTTCCGGAGATGGAATATCGTCTGTCATAGGTGTAATCAACATTTGCATAAAAAGCGGCAAAACGATCGTATGTCAAAGCTCTTGAATAATAATCAAAATTTTGCTCGATCATTTGTTTCATTATAAGATAGTTCATACTAACAGTGCCTCCCATGTCATATTGGAATCCGTAGCCGGTGTTGCTGTTCGTTTGTCTATCGGAATATTTGATTTGTTGTCCTAATAATGCGTTGAACTCATGTTTCTCATTCCATATTTTGCTGAAACTAACAGAGTTTCTTATATCATAATTTAATAATAAGTTTTCGGCAGTATTATAGAATCCCCCTTTAGAGAGAACAACAATCGGTTCGGCTGACGGATCACTAGGGTCCTTGTAGAGGTAGGGATTGTTTTCTCGAATGGTAGAATTGCCAGCTGCACGATAAGCATTTGCCATATTAGAATTTTCGTGTATTTCATGCTCTTGCTTTGAACGTACATAGCGGATAGCTCCGGTAAAATTGTATTTCAATCCTTTAATAATTTGCCAGTTAAATTCGGCTTGAGCTTTTAAATCTATCACATTCAATTTAATATAGTTATTATCGAGTTCTTCTAAAATATTGAATGGGGCAAAGTTGAGTGTATAATATTCCCGTTCTCCATTTGAGTCGTATGCTCGTAATGCACGGCTTGTGTTTAATGCATAATTGAACGGATTTATGTCAAAATTACGTGAGGAAATACCACTTACAACGTCACTGGAACGACTTAATGAACCGGGAGCGTTCTGCATTCTGACAGAACCTACCGTTTGAAAACTAAATCCGATTTTGTCATTTAGCTGGTAGTCATTTCGGAAGTTCATTGTGATTCGATTCACTTTGTCGGCAACAGTCCATCCCGGATCGTTCAAAAAGCCTAATGAAATGTAGGATTTCGACTTTTGTGAACCACTTGATACACTTAATGTATGTTCATTCATTATGGAATTGGTAAATAGCAGATCAAACCAGTCTGTATTAGCTGCTGCGTGTTCCATTAAAAAGTTGTGACGGGCTGCATATGTATTTTCTAAAAGGTATTGTTGCTTTGATTCATCCCATGTGTTGATTCTATTATACATGATTCCATAAATACCGGAAGACTGGTTATTTACAATGTCCGAAGTTAATAAACCTTTTCGTTCCATTTCTGCATACACAGACATTTGATCGGCTGAATTCATAATATTGAATTCAGAATAACGTGGTTTGGTCCGTACTGTGTAGTTTCCGCTATAATGAATACGTGGTTTTCCTTCTTTTCCTCTTTTAGTCGTAATTACAACTACTCCATTCATAGCTCTGGCTCCATATAATGCTGTTGCAGCAGCATCTTTTAATACGTCAATTGTTTCGATATCGTTAGTATTGATACCTGCTACGGAGGAGCCTAACAGGGTGGTAGGGTCACCGCTTGCTAGTTGGTCGTTGGATACATTTACCACATCTTCTAATACGATTCCATCTACTACCCACAAAGGTTTGTTTTCTCCATTGATAGACGTGGCACCACGTACACGTATTTTGGGGGCACTACCAAAGGTACTCGATACATTCTGAATAGATACTCCGGCTGCTTTGCCTTCCAGCATACGGCTTATGTCTGTTTCACCGGGCAAATTAATATCATCAGCTTTGATTTTAACGGAAGAGCCGGTAAAGGTTGTTTTTTTAAGATTCTGAAACCCGGTGACTACTACCGCATCCAATAAAACAGAAGATTCTGATAATAATATCGTTACTTTCTTTTGTGTTCCAATGTTAACCTCTTTAGTCTCGTATCCCATAAAACTGACGATAAGGATATCGTTATTATTGACCTTCAAGGTAAAATTTCCATTATTGTCCGTAGTTGTTCCGCTCTTGACGTTCTTTATAGTAACACTGGCAAATGGGATAGGTTCTTGGTTAGTAGCATCTAGCACCTTACCAGTAATACTATGTTGTGCACTGGCCCTTGTAAGGCCAATGCACAATATGATAAATAATAGAATAATGTGTTTATTCATGTACCTGTTTTCTTTGGTGATTTATTCTTTTACACAACGTACGCTATAACCTAAGTATCTGCCGTCTGCATTGTTAGGCATGATGGGATAGAATGGTCCGTCATATTCGTCTACTAATGCTGCAGAGAATATATGATAACTATAGGCATTATTAGGATTGTCCGGATAACTGCCCAGCCAACCATTTTGTGCAGTTTTGTATTCAAACAAACTTCCTCCCGGATATTGACCGGTAATGGCATTTAAATGTCCGCCAAACGGGTAAAATATTTTTATGGAGCTATTAGGGCAAAGATAAATACCATTGTCAACATCTTCTCCGTTTATTTCACCATAAGTGTTCATCTTATAAGGCACTCTCCAGCCTGCCGGACATGGATCGTATAGTGTTTTGGTTTTTTCATCACTCTTTTTGTACCATAGTTCAGTACTACCGCTGCCTTCAATTAACCAATCTTTATAAGTAAAATGGTCTGCATCTCCCAAGAAATAGGTATCCGGGTTTTTCACAGCTGTTTCTTTAGATACGGGACCTTTTGCTGTTTTGATATGAATGGAGTAAACGTCTCCCCCTAAAGAGCTGGTTCCTAACTTAGTGATTTGGCTCCAATCAGTCATTATCGGATCCTTTCGACCGCATTGATAATACATACCGATCGTTTTCGCACCGTCAGTTGGTGTTGCACTTAGTGCGCCTAAGTTACGATCCATCATTGCCTGTGTGGATCCATCTTTCGTTTGATTGTTATCAACTCCCCCAAAACGGTAGATAGCTCCTCCTGTAACATCTGCTTTTCCTGGGTTTTGAGAAATTGCAGGAATTATTCCATTAATATCTCCTCCCGGATTATAATCTGTAATCCAAATGTGCCAGCTCCATAATGGTTTAGCGTCTTGTGCAGGTTCTCCTGCTGTTGCGTCGTAGATTCCTATTAATACATTACCTTCGTTTCCTGTAGGTTTGATTCCTATATAATCATTGGCGGAGCTTCCTTGTTGGGTGGTGAATTTCAGTAATTCCTTAGAACTATCTTTTGTTATGATACGGGCAACCCATTTAGTTACTTTTCCTTGGTTGTTTCCGTCATTCAACATATGATCTGTTTTGAAGCCGCCTTCTTCTGTTCCCCAAAATGCATTTACTCGTTTCACAGGAACCAGTAGCTCATGTTCTGAATTTGGATTCAGTATATAGCAGTTAGCTTCAGCTGCAATGCCTTCTAATGGAATCTTTTCAATAGTGATGCGTTTATCACTGGCATCTGCCAGATTAAGATTAATATTGTAATTATATGCATTATTTCTTGTTACATTGAAATCTTTTTCATTTTTCCCAATGAACATTTTGAAAGTTGCTATTTCTTTATTGCCTTCACTCATTCTTTCACCAACAATTTCAATGAAAGTCGCTAGTTTATCTGTTACCTTGTCTTTGTCTGTTGTGATACTAGAATTTGTTCCCATCAGGTTCTCAGCTATGTAATGGGTATAATTTTCTTCACCGATAGTACATGGGATTTCACTATAGTCTGCAATATTACTTTGAGATATTGTTCCCTTACTAAAGTAATACATTTTATATATATTCTTTAATGCTATGGAAGTTAACTGGAAATCAGAAGAGGTATTATTGATAGTGAATTTTACTTCAGCTGCAATTCGTTCTAATGTGATAGCATCTAATGTCTGATTTTCTTTGGTAATAGAAACTACTTGCTCTCCTACTAGCGGAATTGCGTTAGATGAATTGACTGGTAATGTATAAATAGTATTCTTTAGTGCTTCATAGTTTTGTTTTCCTAATTGGAAAACAATGCTTTTATCTACATTAGCAATTACTACCAGTTTCATATTAGCCCCTGCTACTAATTCTACTGTTTCTGCAGAGTTGATACTGAATCGTAGTTCTTTTATAACTGCAACATTTTTACCTTGTTGATCGAATTCTAATAACCAAAAGTTTTCAATAGAAGTTCTGTTATCATTTATATTGGTTCCCATTGCGTTGATAGGAGCAATATTTAATGATACATTTACATTTGTTTTTTCTCCTTCCGGAATAATAGAGGTGTTTTCGTCGTCTTTTGAACAAGAACTGAAAATTGCGCTTATGATAAGATATGCGCTAAGCCAAATTAGGTTCTTCATAATTCTAGTTTTAAATAATTAATATTGATTTTTTTGCTATATCACATTTTATATTATATATTAATAGTTTAATCAAGATGTTATTATAGAATCTGATTTTGCTTACGTTTGATATTGCAAAGTTATGGAATATGATTTATGAATACAAAAAAAGCATTGGACAATAGATATTATATAAATCGCTAATAATTAATGTGTTAATGTAAATAGGTATAGATTACCATTGGACAAATGGCAATTAAATCCTTTTATTATGAATAGATGTTAATGTAAGGAGGGATATTTCAGAATCTTTGAATAAAATCATCTAAAGAGATGTTTTTATCTGTAATGTTTAGTTTTTCTTGTTTGATTCTAAGTTTTCTTTTGCTAATTGCAGCTTTACTTCTGCAGTAGATATTGGCAAGGGTATTTAAATCTAATTGTATTTTTATTAAACAGCAGAACTGAATTTCATTTTTGTCGAGTAGTGGATATTCTTTCTTTAGTCTTACTGTAAATTGATCAAAAGTAGCATTAATATCTTTTTCCAGATTAGCAAAATCCTCATTAGAAAGTTTGATAACGAGATCGTTTGCTTTATTATTTAGAGATGGAATGTTGATAGCCACTAATCTGCGTAAAAAGTCTGCTTGTAGTGAAGATAGTTTTTCTTCTTTTTGAAGATTTTCTATAGCTTGCTGTTGTAGTTTATCTTTGGCTTGAGATATTTCTCTTTCTTGTTTTCGTATACGTTCACTCTTCTTTTTGTAGGTTATGAAGTAGCATAATCCTGTAATTAGTAACGCGAAAGCTGCAATTGCACTTATTTTATATACAAGAGAACTAATTTCTTCCATCTTTTTAGATAGTTCTTTGTTGTTTTTCTGCAGTTTTTCGTTTTGAAATAGATTCTGCATTTTAATAATTGCCACGCTTTGGTTTTGATCTTCTATTGAATCTCTTAATAGTTCATAGGTTTTGATAAATTCTAACGCTTTAAGAATGTTCCCTTTTTTTTCATAAATTTCTCCCAGATAGCTATAACTGAGTGCTTTTGCATATATATATTGGTTTTTACTACTTAGGGTAAAATAATGGATAGCAGAATCATATTGTTGTATATCTTGAAAGATTACTCCTTTGATAATGTAATTGTTATATCGGTCAATTGAATCCTTTTCACATGCAATGGCCTCATTGCAGATTTTTAGTGCGGAAATATAATCTTTTTTATTTATATATGCATAACATATATCGTTTAAAGCAGAAGAGGTGGCTTTGGGATGTACTTTTTGAGCAATAGGGAATGCCTTTTCGAAAAAATAAAGTGCGCTATCGATTTGCTCTTTGGTAGAATAAGCATGTCCCAGATCTGCCAATGCATAATAAATAGACAGACTATCTTTAGAAATCTGTGCATAATTATATCCTCTCCATGCCTCTGTTAACTTATAATCAAATAATCCTTGTTTAGAGTAGATGTCGCACAAGTCATGGGAAATTTTGAATGCTAGATTGTAGTCATTTGCTTTCTCCGCGAAATCTCTTGCTTTTAATAAGTATTGAGCAGCTTCTTCTATGTTTCTTATTTCTTTACTGATAAGTGCAGTATAAAAATATGTTCTTGCTGTTAGTATCGGGTCGGATGTGTCTTTGGAAAAATAATCAAAAGCTTTAAAAACAAATGAGTCCGGAACTAAGCTTTGAGCATTGTTATATTTTGCTTGAGCTACTAATAGGCACCATTTTGCATAATCCTTTGGGGACATATTTTCAGGATGCTGGATAGCTTTCAAATATGTCAGGGAACTATCAGGATAAAAATTTATTAGTTGGTCAGCCTTTGATAGATTGGGATGCGGATTACAAGAAGTAAATATACTAATTACTCCCATAATAATTGTGATAAGTGTATCTTTCCTCATTCCCATTTATCAAGACTTAACAGACCTTACAAAAGTATGAGTAAAAATATAATTCTACAAGACTTTAAAGTGAATTTTATCTTGCAGCAGAAAGTAGGGCAGCTTTTACTAGTTATTTAGTATTTTGCCTGATATTTCTTATAAAAAATCAAGAATAAAGTAAATCCAATTAGAGCAAATGGTACACCCGCCAGAGCCGGATAACGGTATCCACCACTAACAGCCAGTCCGCCTGCATAAGCACCGATGGCATTTCCGAGATTGAATGCAACCTGCACGCAGGCTGCTCCCAGCATTTCTCCTCCCTTTGATACGCGGATAATTAATATCTGCTCCGGACTGGATACTGCGAACAGTCCTGCCGTACAAAGACACATCAACAGGGCTGCTGCCCATTTATAGGGAGAAAGGAAGAAAATGAGCAATAACATAATACAGATAAGTGCTTGTGCGGCAGTCCCTACTTTTCCGGGGGTGTAGCGGTCGGAGAGACGTCCGCTAATCAGGTTTCCCATCACCATACCGAAGCCGGCAAGGATCATTAAAGGCGTAATGCTTTCAGCGGAGAAGCCGGACACATTGGTAAGCATCGGATTGATGTAGCTATACCAGCAGAATACACCGCCATTACCTAGTGCCGTAGCACCGAGAATCAGCCACGGAGCCGGAGTTCTAAGAAAGCGGAATTGTCCTTTAAAGCCGGTATCCTTTAAGCCTTCTACATGCGGAACCCATCGCCAGATGTAATATAGGATAACAATTCCCCAGATACCGACCAGCAAGAAAGTGGCACGCCAGGAAAGCATGGTACTTAGGGAAGTGCCCAAAGGTACACCAAACAGGTTGGCAATGGTCATTCCTGCAATCATGATGGAGACGGCTTCCGAACCTTTACCCTTGTCGGCTAGTTTCTCTGCAACAATAGAGCCTACTCCGAAGTATGCGCCATGAGACAAGCCGGAGATAAAACGGGCAGCGAGCAACACCCAGTAATTGGGAGCCATAGCCGCACAGATATTACCTATCATAATTACGGTAACTAATACTAACAGAATATGTTTTAGCGGATATTTGCGAGCCAATGTTAATACAGGTGCACCGACACAGACGCCTAATGCATAAGCAGAAATGAAATGCCCTGCGGTAGGAATACTAATACCTAAATCTTTTGCCACATCGGGCAAAATTCCCATCATTACAAATTCGGCAATACCTAATCCTAGTGTGCCGAACGCCAATGCAATAAGACTCTTTTTCATACAAAACTTAACCTTAATACCTGTTACCTTTTTACCTTACTATTATTTGCCGCTTATTTATTTCGGCTGCAAAGGTAAAACAAAATCTTTCAGGGTGAGTTCGATGAGATAGATTTTGATTTAAATCAAATTAGACAATGTTGGTGTAAGCTGATGACGGGAGATTTATGTAGTATATGTAAATTGTAGCCATTTACTTTCTTTCCAATTCTTGCAAATATTTGAAGAATTTGCAAGAATTAGCAAGAAAAGAATGTGATATTGAGAAATGTGTACTTGCTAAGTAATATCATTAATAGACTTATTGTTTCCTTATCCATTCAATGATATCTTTCAAGACTTCCGGATTGATTGTTTCTTCCAACTGCCCGTATTCAGCCAATGTTCCTTTTTCGCAAGTCTGAAACAGATGATTTAAGTTCGGATAGGCTTTGACTGTTACATTTTTGTTTCCATTTCCGGTGATTCTTTCCTGAATGGCAGCAAGATTCATGGCGGCATCCACTTGAATATCCTTTTCTCCGTTCAGAGCCAGAACCGGACATTTTAGTTTCTTCAAATCCTGGGCCGGGTCATATCTCATAAAATGAAGATACCACGGAGAAGTCATCGAACTGATTTGTGCGGATAGTTGCTGGATGGTATTCAGGTCTTTCAATTGTTCGGGAGACATTGTTTTTGTAACGTCTGCATACAGTTCTTTCTGCAACTCTTCGGGAGTTTTGTCTGTTTGTTGCAGTATGGCATATCTGTTCCGTATCGAAGGCTTCATCCCTTGCCAGACGGCATCCGGCATTCCCTGGGATTTAGAGATTAACTCTACCTGCTTCAGCATCAGACTGTCGCCTCTCACGCCGGCTCCTGCCAATGAAACGACAAATGCAATGGATGGGTCCTTTTTAGCAACGATGAATGCAATGATTCCGCCTGCGCTATGTCCGATAATTCCGATTTTCTTTGCATTTATTTCTTTTCTGCTGCGCAGATAATTCACCATTGCTTCCGTATCTGTGGCAAAATCCTCATTGGTAGCTGTTGCGTGAGTACCTTGTGAAGCGGCAGTACCCCTGTCATCACATCTAAGCACAGCAATTCCGTTTCGGGTCAGATAATCGGCGATGACAAAGAAAGGTTTGTGTCCCATGATTTCCTCATCCCGGTTCTGCGCACCGCTTCCCGTCACCATTACCACTGCCGGAAATTTAGTTCCTTTTTCGGGAAGAGTCAATGTTCCGGCAAGGTTAATTCCATCCCGTTCATTCCTCACGGTGACTTCTTCACTTCTGTAAGGGAAAGGCGGTTGAGGCTCCTGTGGACGTTTGGGGCGGCTGGCTTCTCCCTTTTTCAAATTCAACGGAAGGGGCATCCCTTGCGTAAATGTTCCGTTGATTGTGTTATCACTGTTCAGCTTTCCTTTGTACGAAGCATGAATCACAGGTATCTGGATAATTAAAGTAGAATCATTGAAAGAAGTGGTCTGTGTCTTGATACCGTTGGCTCCCTGGTCGGGACTGTCCAGTGTGGTCACATAAGCGCCTTGTTCCGTTTGACTGATGTGGAATACAATAGTCAGCGAACCGGTGGGAATGGAAAGTTTTCCGTGCCAGGTTCCCGAAATATCTTGGGCGGAAACAGAGGATGAGAAGAACACTCCGGCTAATAGTCCGGTAATGAATATAACGATGTAGGTAGCCTTAACTATTTTCATAAGCGAAAAATTAGGTTTAATCTTAATTGTAAATATAAGATATATACAAAGGTAACAATTTTCATCATTATAAAAATAAGACATTACCTAATCTTGTCAGAATCCGGTAATATCTTATTGGGCTGTTCCTGTATACTATTACAGTTTTTATTGTTAAGCACAACCTCTATTCCAAACTATATAGCCTCCCTTAAAAAACGATGATTCTTAAAAAAGGAATATTTAATCATCGGAGAAGGACATAAATCGCAGTTTGGTAAAGAAAAGCCGGAAAATGCCATGCATTTGTAATTACATGATTCTCTATTTTCGCTGTTTTGAGAATATACTAATCGAATTGTGATAGATTCTTGATTCTTTTTGTTATTTGGAGAGTAGATACCTGAATAACCAATCATTTTATTATTTTCTCCTTTCCAATATATTATGATAAACTAAGGAGAAAATATTTCTTAATAGTCCATTTTTATCTTCTTTACCGGGGAACGATAGCTTCCTCGGTGAGGAACAAGTCGATGCACACCGAGGAACACTTCGTTGGTTTTAAGGCAATGAACGGTTCCCGAATAGAGAAAGATGTATATCTTGTTTGGCTTTATGCAATATTAGACTGTTTTTTGTATGCTCATGCGTTTATTTATACAGTTTATTTTCTAGTTTGCTACTTTCTAACTGGCTATTTTCCTGTAGAATATTAAAAGTAGAACATTGACAGGCCTATGCTATCATTTCGAGTTAATTCATCACACGCATTTTCATACCTTATTTCTCTGGAATAGTTGCAGGATGGACATTTCTCCCCATTATTAAACATTTGTTCTACATAAATAAATAAGTGGTGGCTAAATTTGCATCGTTATTAACTACATAATATTATGAAAAAGATAATCTATCTAGTTCCTACGTTGTCTTTAGTAGGTTGTACCTCACAGCACGTAGAAGAAAAGCCGAATGTGATTGTGATTCTTGCCGATGATCTGGGATTTGGTGATGTCAGCGCTTACGGCTCTACTACGATTCATACTCCGAATATCGACAGTCTGGCTCATGGCGGAGTTTGTTTCATGAACGGATATGCCACTTCGGCAACTTCCACTCCCAGCCGCTACGCTTTGATGACCGGAATGTATCCGTGGAAAAATAAGGATGCAAAAATCCTGCCGGGAGATGCCCCTCTTATCATTAATGAAAATCAGTTTACCTTGCCGAAGATGATGCAGCAATGCGGGTATGTGACCGGAGCTATCGGAAAGTGGCATTTGGGGATGGGAGACGGCAATGTCAACTGGAACGAAACCGTCAAACCGGGTGCCAAAGAAATCGGTTTCGACTACTCTTGCCTGATTGCGGCAACCAACGACCGTGTCCCGACGGTTTACGTGGAAAACGGTGATGTAGTAGGACTCGATCCGGCCGACCCTATCGAAGTGAGTTACGAGCATAATTTTGAGGGCGAACCGACTGCCATCTCTCATCCGGAGCTGCTGAAAATGCAGTGGGCACACGGACACAATAACTCTATAGTAAACGGAATTCCCCGTATCGGATATATGAAAGGCGGACAGAAAGCCCGTTGGAAAGACGAGGATATGGCCGACTATTTTGTAGATAAGGTAAAGAACTTTGTTACTGAACACAAAGATGCTCCTTTCTTCCTGTATTATGGCTTGCACGAACCTCACGTCCCTCGTGCTCCCCACCAGCGATTTGTGGGTAAAACAACGATGGGGCCTCGTGGCGATGCCATCGTTGAGGCAGACTGGTGTGTCGGCGAACTGCTTGCCCACTTGAAGAAAGAAGGCTTGTTGGAAAAGACACTGATTATCTTCTCCAGCGATAACGGGCCGGTTCTGAATGACGGTTACAAAGACGGTGCTCCCGAACTGGCAGGCGATCATCTTCCTGCAGGAGGTCTGCGCGGAGGTAAATATAGTTTGTTCGACGGTGGTACGCATATTCCTCTGTTTGTTTATTGGAAAGGAAAGATTCAGCCGGTCGTGTCCGATGCACTGGTTTGTCAGGTAGATATTCTCGCTTCTTTGGGTTCGATGATACATGCCGATTTGCCGGGAGGTTTGGATAGTCGGAACTATCTGGATGCATTCTTCGGAAAAGAGCAGAATGCCCGCAAGGATGTAGTGCTGGAAGCGCAAGGGCGTATGGCTTATCGTTCGGGCGACTGGATTATGATGCCTCCTTATAAAGGTTCCGAACGAAATCTGACGGGAAATGAATTGGGTAATCTGGGTGAATACGGTTTATTCAATGTAAAAGCCGACCGGACTCAACAACAGAATGTGGCGGCACAACAGCCCGAACTTCTGGACTCCCTGAAGCAGAATTTCTTTGCTGAAGTGGACGGTTATTATCGCAGTGAAGTAGAAGAAGAACCATTAAAATAAGGTCAAATGTTTATTCTGAACATAAATCCCGTTGATAAAACAATCGTTCTATTCTACCGGAGTTTATTTCTCTACCTTTGTTCTGTTCGATGTCGGACAATTAACCTTGAAGTATGTATATGAAAATGAAAGCTTTTTTAATGTTTGTATTGCTGTTCTTATGTTCGATGGGAACAAAGGCGCAGGATTTGGGGGCGAACTATAATGAAAATATAGATTACCCGATTACGGAAATAGAGATGTTGAAACAGTCGAAAGTGACTTGGGTGAGAGGATTTGTCAATATCCCCAATCTGTTTCTTCAGAATGAAAACGGGAAGATTGTTGGTGTGAAAGAAAATGCCATCAGGACACATATTCCTACACTGAAATTTATTCAGGCCAAGAAAGCCTTGGGCGACCGTGTGAAATTTATATTGAGCCTGAAAATACCTTTTGAATTATATACCGACACGGTTCCCAAAGTAGGAACTAAGGAGATGGAGTACATATTTCAGGCAACTGAAGTATTACTGAAAACCTATGATATGGCGAAGAATATTGAAATACTTGTCATGGGTAACGAACCGGAATGGGAGAATGCATTGGATACCGATCTTTGTCATGCGGACGGTGAGGATTATCGGGCATTTCTGAATGAGTTTGCCAATCGGCTGACTGCCTGGAAACAGGCTAATGGATGGACATTTGATATTTATGCCGGAGCATTGAACCGTGTATCCGAATTGCCGAAGAGCGAAACGGTACCTGCGGTAGTCTCTGTGGTTAATAACAATCCTAATGTTGTAGGGCTCGACTTACACGTTCACGCATTGAAAATCAACCAGGCGGAAGATGATTTCCGTATTATCCGCGATAAATATGGTGTAACAAAGAAACTGATTTGCACGGAATTCTCTATGGTACGTGCTTTAAATCCTCATGTAGCCGACGCACTGGGAGAATGGGGAACCAAGCATGGTTATACGGCCGGGATGAAAATTTACGAATACCTTAATCTGATAGCTGAAAAAGCTAATGCCGGTACACCGGTCAGTGCAACCGAGTTCAAGAGCCTTTTTGAGAGTTATTCCTGGTATCCGAAGAATTGGTATAAAACTTTTTATGAGGTGTTCAAGAAATATGATACGTATGCCATTACCGGACGTTTTAGTGTGGTTCCCGGTGGAGCGAGAGCTGTTTACGATGCGAAGACTGAAATGTGGGAACTTGGAGGAATTTATTTTTCCCGTTATTTAGGACTGGATGCAGACGGATTCTACAATCCCAATCCATTGCTGTATCCCGATTTCATCGCTGCTCGGGATGGATTGGCAGTTTCCAGCCTTGTCGGAGGACAACGGGAATTGTTCATTCGTTGGGGAAATGGAGCCGATAAAACAGGTATATTGTCAGTAACAGATGAAAATGGAACAGAGGTAGTACGTCGGTCGCTTGATTCAGAGAATGACTATACATTGGTTGAAAATCTTGTTCCCGGAACTGCCTACCATGTAGCATTGCTGAAATCGGATGATGCCGTGTTGTGGAAGGATGATGTTAAGACCAAATCTGTAACAGGAAAGTTTCCTTTGTTGAAATATCAACAAGTGGATGAATATATGTTAGTACAACTATTAAATTTGCCGGCTGATGTCTCATCTTATAAAGTAAAGCTGGATGGACAGGAAATCAATATAGTGAATAAGAACCTGAACGGACAAATACTTACCGCCGAAGTGACTTATAAGGATGGATCGGTAGAAATATTGTCGACAACTATTAGAAAGTAATTATCTTAAATTTATTCGCTTATGAAAGTAATATATGTAGTGTTGGTATGTTTGTTGACTTTCACCTCTTGTGCGGAGACGGAATATGCCGAAAACGGGGTTGATAAGAAGAATATAACAGGATATACCGAAGTTGGGTTTTATAGTTTGGATGGAATTTGTACTTTTACAGAGCAGGAACAACTTCAGGCTGCAATTAATCCTAAACGGTTGACTTATCGCCTGCAAAATTCGGATCAAAGCAAATACATTCATGTGAAGTTTGACGGGAAGCCCACGGCTGTTGGTCAAAAGATAAAGACTGAATTCTCATTCCAAGGAGTTTCTTTCCTCAAAGAAGGGATGGAGATGGAAGTAGTTCGTATAGATGGAGATAAAGTTTGGTTGTCAGGAGATAACGTCGGTATAGTAATCCCTGTTTTTAATAATTAAAAGAAAGATATTATGAAAAGATACATTCCTATTGTAGCGTCATTAATGGTGTTTTCGTTGATATCATGTGATGAAGTCATGGATCTGACACAGCCGGAAAAGGCTGAAGTTACCTATTCCAATATTACCTTGTCGCTTTATCAGACAGGCAAATATGATTTATATCTGGATGAGCCGGAATACCAATATAACATTATGGTGGAGAAAAGCCATTGCGAAAAAGAAGCAAAGGCGAAATTGGCTGTTGTCGATGCCAAAGAGTTTGGTGAAGAATATCACCTCTTACCTGTGGAATATTATGATCTGGATGGAAGTAATTTTAATTTTAAGGGGGACGATGTCCTGCGTATGGTAAATTTGCGCTTCCATGATTTAGGTACGCTTGACGGATCAAAGAAATACGTTCTCGGTTTGAAACTGGTTTCCGACGATCTTGCAGTCAATCAAGAGAAAAGTACAATGACTTTCTTCCTGCAACAGAAACAGGGAGAAATCGACAACCCTTATACCGTGGCGACAACGAACGACTTGATAACTCTCGGAGAGAAACTCAAAGATGGTAAGACGATCTATGCCAAGATAGAGAATGATATTGATTTGCAAGGTGTAGACTGGCAACCGATAGAGACCTCGGTTTCCAAACAACTTGTATTGGATGGAGGCGGACATACGATTCGTAATCTGAAAGTAAATACTTCCTCTTCTGTTAATCAGGGATTCTTTGGATTGTTGGTTGGTAAGTGTTCCAATATAAACTTTGAAAATGCGCAGATTACAGCCAATACAAAGATGGCAGGCATCCTTGCCGGACAGGTGGGAGCTGCTACTTCTCCGGGTATTGTGGAGAATGTTCGGGTATCCGGTACGATTTCTTTAACTTCGGGAACGGGAGCGGCTGCCTGGGATAACGGTCAGGCTGGTGGTATCTGTGCAAGACTTCATGGTGCAGATAGTAAAATTCATCAGTGTACATCGGCAACAGATATTACTGCCGTATGGTGCGCCGGCGGTATTTGTGGGGAAACGAGAGGCGGAGCAACGATCTCTCAATGCTCTTCCACTGGGGATATTGTGACTGAATCATGTGTAGGAGGCATCGTTGGACGTATGTTATATTCTATCGTTACGCAGTGTTATTCTTCAGGTCTTGCACAAGCTTTCCCGATGAAAGTGGCGAATCCTGCGGGTGGTATTGCCGGATTTGTAGATCCTAGTCCGACAGCTGTGATCTCTTATTGTTATTCCGATTGCGAGATTTCCGCTCAAAATCAGGTAGGCGGTATTATGGGATTTGCTAACAAGGCGACAGGAATCACCGTAACACATTGTGTGGCTTGGAACCAGAAATTATTCTCTAACGGTGCACCTAAGTCGGGAAGAATTTGCGGACGCTTTAACAAGAATGAGGCTAATAATTGCTATGCGAATCCAAATATGGAATGTCGTTTCTCTGCCAATACGCCCGCTATCGTAGACGAAGAAATACCCGATTACGGAGCACAAACATTTGGTGCCGACCGTTACAATGGTCTTTCTACGATGAGTACCCCGATAGATGCTGCCAAGGCTCTTTCTTGGGATGAAGCAATATGGAATCTCGCAGGGGAGAAACCCGGTTTGGTTTGGATGTTAGATTGAAATTTTGTAGATGAGATAAAGATCAGATATAGAATAAAATAGGTATGAAAAAATATAAAATGACAAAAAGACTTATTCTCGCATTAGGAATCATTGGTTTGTCTGTCACTGGGGTACGGGCTGATTCGGTTAATGAGAAGGAGATCACTTATGCCGATCCTACAATTTATGTGGAAAACGGCAAGTATTACCTCACCGGCACACGCAATCAGGAACCGCAGGGCTTTGCTATCCTCGAATCGACCGATCTGGAGCATTGGACGGTGCCTGATGGAACCTCCCTGCAACTGATACTTCGGAAAGGAGATCGAACGTATGGTGAAAAAGGCTTCTGGGCACCTCAATATTTTAAGGATAAAAGAACTTATTATTTCACTTATACCGCCAATGAGCAAACGGTGATCGCTTCTTCCAAATCGGTGTTCGGTCCTTTCCGGCAGAAGGAAGTCAAACCGATAGACGCTTCCGCTAAGAATATAGACTCTTTCCTATTTAAGGATGATGATGGAAAATACTACCTGTATCATGTCCGCTTTAATAAAGGCAATTATCTTTGGGTAGCCGAGTTTGACATAAAGAAGGGAAGTATCAAACCGGAAACATTGAAACAATGTATGGACTGTACGGAGCCTTGGGAAAAGACTCCGAACTATAAGTCTGCACCGGTGATGGAAGGACCGACTGTTATGAAGTGGGACGGGGTATATTACCTCTTCTATTCTGCCAATCATTTTATGAATATCGACTATTCGGTAGGCTATGCTACTGCTTCTTCCCCTTTCGGTCCGTGGAAGAAGCACCCGAACAGTCCGATCATTCATCGCAGCCTCGTAGGAGAAAACGGATCAGGACATGGAGATGTATTTAAAGGGCTGGATGGAAAATATTACTATGTTTACCACGTTCATCGTTCAGATTCCACCGTGTCCCCTCGTAAAACACGTATTGTTCCGCTCATCCTGAAGAAAGGAAACGATGGCATATACAACATCACCGTAGACAAAGAGCACGTCATAAAGCCAATGTGGAAATGATTTGTTCAGAAATGTAGTAGAGAAATCTATTTTGCACATTTGTACGGGTTTTGAGGATAATCTTCCTTTTCATTTGAAGATTTTCCCGCTTAATTTGTGTCTTGAGATAAAGAATTTGTTAACAGTTAAAAATAATGTTTATGAAAAGAGACAGACTTTATTTTTCTTTCTTATGTCTTTGTTGCTTTTTGTTTTGTGCGCTGGACGTGCAGGCACAACAAGATTATTGGAAGGGACAAGTGAAGGATGCAGTATCTGGTGAACCGATGATTGGCGTCAGTGTTCGCGTGAAAGGTACGGGAAGCGGTACGATTACTGATTTTGACGGTAATTTTACTGTGAAGGCATCGAAAGGAGACATACTTGTCATTTCTTATGTGGGTTATAAAACTCTGGAACTGGATTTAAAGAATAAAACGACTTTAGGAGTAATCTCTTTAGGAGAAGATACGGAGACACTGGAAGAAGTAGTAGTGGTTGGATACGGTGTACAGAAAAAGGTATCCAGTGTCGGTTCCATTGCTACTGCAAAAGGAGATGATTTATTAAAGATAGGTAGCGTGAACTCCGTTTCCGAAGCCTTGCAAGGTCAGATGCCGGGTGTGGTTGCCATCAATTCCACTTCAAAGCCGGGAGCCGATAAAGCTTCTTTATTGATTCGTGGTAAGTCTACTTGGGGAGAAGCGGAGCCACTGGTATTAGTGGATGGTATCGAACGTGACTTCAACGATGTCGATGTGAACGAAATCGAATCTATTTCTGTACTGAAAGACGCTTCGGCAACTGCGGTTTACGGTGTGAAAGGTGCGAACGGCGTTATCTTGTTGACAACCAAACGCGGACTCGAACAGAAACCGGAAATCTCATTCACAGCTAACTTCGGTTTTAAACAACCTTCTGCTGCTCCTGAATGGTCTGACTATGTGACCTCTATGAAACAGTATAACAGAGCCCAGGCTAATGATGGTAACTGGGGAGCAATGGTTCCCGAATCTACCATTACCGCATGGGAAAATGCGTATGCTACCGGAAATTATGGTCCGTATAACGATGTCTTTCCCGAAGTGGACTGGTGGAAAGAACTGGTAAAGAATGTAGGTTATGAACAGGCTTATAATCTTAATGTACGCGGTGGTACGAAGAAAATGAGTTATTTCGTATCTTTGGGTTATTTGCATGACGGAGATATTTTTAATACTACCAAACAAGAGGATTTCGATCCTTCCTTCTCTTACCGTCGTTATAACTGGCGTAGTAATTTCGACTTCAATATCACAAGTACCACCAAATTGTCATTCAATGTGGCCGGTAAGATGGGTTATCAGAACCAACCGTCTTATTATGAGAATGTCGATTCTCCGGATGAACGTTTTTTTAAAACGTTCTTTACGGCTCCAAGTAATGAATTTCCGATTAAATATAGTAATGGAATATGGGGAGACGGGTTAAGCTCCGATCAAAATATAGCCTGTCTGATGAACGAAGGAGGTAGTCGTAATATTAAGCAACATCAAGGTTTCTACGATGTAATCTTGAATCAGAAGCTGGACTTTATTACAAAGGGACTGTCATTGAAAGCATCATTGTCTTACACTACTTCTTCTTCATGGACTACCCAGATCATGCCGGGTAAGATTTTAGGTAAAGACGATTTGGTTGCCCAACGTACACATATTCGTATTAATCGTGTGTATGATTACGCCAATCCTATTTATAATGCTGACGGAACAATTACTTATAATTATACCGAGAAACGCTATCCGGATGAAAATGCTCCCGGAGATTTGCCTGTTGGTGGTGTTTATGACGGTTTCAAGGCTTACGGACGTAAACTTTATTACGAATTAGCATTGAATTATAGTCGCCAGTTTGGCGATCACGATGTAAGCGCCTTATTTGTGTTTAACCGTAAGATGAACGAATCAACCAATACTGCTAATTCGGGTGTGATGAACTTCCCGGCTTACGAAGAAGACTGGGTAGGCCGTGTCACTTACAACTTCAAAGAGCGTTATCTTGCTGAATTTAACGGTGCCTACACTGGTTCGGAAAAATTTGCTCCGGGACGCCGTTTCGGATTCTTCCCCTCTGCCTCTATTGGTTGGCGTATCAGTGAAGAACCATGGGTAAAGAAATTGACCAAAGGTGTACTGACCAACCTGAAAGTGCGCTATTCGTATGGAGTAGTTGGTAATGATAAAGGTGCTACCCGTTTCAACTATATTCAGAAGTTTGAGCAACTATCTGCCAATGCGCAGTTTGGTAAATATCAGACCAGTAACTGGGGACCTTTATACAAAGAAGGAAAATTGGCCGACCCCGATGCTACCTGGGAAGAATCTATTAAGCAGAATATCGGTATCGAAATAGGTTTGTGGGGTAAACTAAACTTTACTGTGGACTTGTTCGATGAAAAGCGTAATAACATTTTGATGACACGTAATACGATTCCGTCATGGGCCGATAGTGGTATTGCTTTTCCGCAGGTGAATCTGGGTAAGACTAAAAATCACGGTCTTGAACTGGATATTGCTTGGAACGACCGTATTGGAAAGTTTAATTATTACGCGAAGTTTAATTTTGCAACCAGTGAGAACCGTGTTGTCTTTATTGATGACCCGAAGAATCAGAGCGAATATTTGAAAAAAGCCGGAAAGTCAATCGGATATGTGAATAAATACCTGGCAACAGGAAACTTCCAGTCATTGGATGATATTTATAACTCGGCGCAGTCCACTATTGCCAATGGTACACATAATACATTGATTCCGGGAGACTTGTATTACATCGATTATAATGGTGACGGCATGATTGATGCTAAGGATATGGTTCCGATGAAAAACCTGAACTATCCGACTACTACCCTCGGATTTACATTGGGAGGTTCTTACAAAGGAATCGGATTCAATATGTTGTGGTACAGTGCTATGGACGTTTATAAAGAAGCGATTCCTTCCTATTTATGGGATTTCCCGGAAGGTAATATCAAGGCTCAACCAAATACGTTGAATACATGGACAGCCGATGCTCCGATTCAAGGCGGTCCGATTCGCCCCAGTATTCATGTTCAGAGAAGTTATAATTCGGTGGCTAGTACATACACATATACCAACCATGCTTATCTTCGCTTGAAGAACCTGGAAGTGAATTATCAGATTCCGAAGCGTTGGTTGCAGCCTTTACGTCTGACAAAACTGCAAGTATATGTCAACGGTACCAATTTGTTGACGTTCTCGAAAGGTGATTCCCGCCGTGACCCCGAACATTCGGGACAGAATGTTTATCCGGTGGTGAGACGTTATAACATTGGTTTTAGATTAGGATTATGAGACACTTTAAATTTACTGATATGAGAAGACATAAGTTGAATTGGATATGGATCATTCTATTGGGGTTGTTTGTAGGAAGTTGTGAGGACTATCTGGACCGCTCTCCCGATGACGGACTTTCCGAAGATGATGTTTATAAAGATTATAGCAGTTTGTTAGGGTTCATGGACCGCATCTTTCAAAATGATGATATATTAATCTTTACACATGGTATCAACTCTTATTCGAATACATACGTAACGGTAGGTAATTTATCGGACGAATATGCATCTGTCCGCGATAATGATCCGTCGAAGTTTGTCAATGCAGGTAACTGGCTGGAGAATGCCAGTACGCGTTTCGAAATCGGAAGTAAAAGTGATGGAGCGAATTTCAAAAGTGCTATTTCTCGTGCTTATACCGGACTTCGTATCGTGAACCGTGTAATTAGCGGAGTAGATCAAGTGAAATCCATCACAGACGACCAAAGGAGAAAACTGTTGGGACAGGCTCATTTCCTGCGTGCCTACTTCTATTTTGAGATTATCAAGCGATATGGCGGAATGCCCATCTTTGACCAGCTTTGGGGAGCATCGGACGACTTTGACTTTCCCCGTAAAACTTATCAGGAATCCAATGCTTGGATGCAGACAGACCTGGATAAAGCCATTGAATATTTACCTATAAGCTGGCCTGACGAGGAACATGGACGGCCTGACAGAGTAAGCGCCATGGCATTAAAAGCGATGACACAGCTTTATGCTGCCAGCCCTTTGATGCAGAACGACTTGAATTCTATTGAAAACAAAGGATATGGAAAAGAGATGGCTGCCGAAGCTGCCCGTAGTGCGCAAAAGGCAATCAATGCCATTGAAAGCCACGAATATTACCGCTTGATGAATCACGATGAATATCGTAGTATTCAATTAATGCCTAATTCCAATCAATTCGCACAGCCGGAATACTTATGGTTCCTGCGTTGGCATCATGGCAACTGGTCTGCTTTCGTCAGAGCGCAATGGCTGACACAACCATACGATAATAAAACCGGTGCCGAAGGTACTCCTTATAATGCTCCGACACAAAATGCGGTAGATATGTACGAACGTAAGGGAGCTGACGGCAACTACTATCCGATCACTGATCCGCGTTCCGGCTATGATGCGGTAAAGACTACCAATCCTTACTCGGATAGAGACCCTCGCTTCACTAATAATATCCTCGTGCCCGGTGAGCAATGGGGGAAGAATTTACAGGGTGTTCCTTATTATCTGACTACTTATTCGGGCGGTTACTCCGAGAACTTCATTTCTACCAATCAGTTTACGAGAGGCTCTCAACAGACCGGATATATGTGTAAGAAGTTCATTTGGCCGGAAGCAAGTGTACCTTTGTTTGGCGAAGCTGGTTTCCAATTATATCGTTTGGTGGCTGTGTACATTCGTGTTTCGCAAGTTTATCTGGATATGGCAGAGGCTTCATACGAAGCGACAGGTGATCCGGATGCAGTCGTTACGGGTTGTACGATGTCGGCCCGTCAGGCTTTGAATAAAATCCGTGTAAGAGCCGGAATCGGCGAACTACCGGATGGAGTGGACTTTAGAGAAGCTTATCGTCGGGAACGTGGTGTGGAATTGATGTTCGAAGGACACCGCTGGTATGATATCCGCCGTTGGATGATTGCTGAAGATCTGTTTAAGGGTGAATATCCGATCATGGGTGTCAAAGCAACCCCGATCAATCATTCTTATACGGCCGACCAGTTGAAAGTGGAAAAAGCCTGTACTTATAAGTTGACCGACTTTACTTACGAGTATGTTCCGGTGAGGACAGCCGTGCGGACGTTTAACAAGCGTAATTATTGGTATCCGCTACCGATGGATGAAGTGGCGGCTTTGGATAATCTTCAACAGAACCCCGGATGGTGATACCTAAAATAAAGAAAAGTATATGAGAAACAAGATTAGATATATAAGACTGATAGGGCTCATATTTGTCCTTATCGTTGGCTCTAGCCTGACTTTCGCACAAAATAAATCAAAGAGAAAGTCGGCGAAGAAGCCTTTGGTGGAAGTAGTTTCTATTGTTACCGACGAGAAAGGTAGCCCGTTGAAGAATGTTTCTATCATTTGTGGAGAAGGCGCAGTCGTTCTATATACAGATGCAAAGGGACGTTTTCAGACGAAGGTCGAGAATGACGCAACCGTCATGGTGGAGGCTTTGGGATATGAAGATAAAGTGTATAAGCTGACAGGCAGCAATATCGTTCCTGAAAAGATTGTCCTGAAGAAAGAGCCTCTGTTCCTGACCGAAGAATCGCTAGTGAATAGAGCCGATGGTGGCAAGACATATAAAGGGAATGAAGTAGGCGCAACGAGCGTACTGGAGAACGGACAGTTTGGAACCTTCCCTGATTTGACGCTGACTAATATGCTGCAAGGTAAAATGTTAGGTCTGCAAGTTCGCTCCACAGTCAGCGGATTGGGTAATAATACGCCTGATTTATTTATCCGTGGCCAGCATGGCATGTCGGAGAATACAGCTATTGTTATCATCGATGGTGTGGAACGTCCGGCAGCGGATTTGATTCCTGAAGAAATCGAACGTATCGAGTTGCTGAAAGATGCCACTGCCAAGATTCTTTATGGGGCGCGTGCTGCGAATGGCGTACTTTGGGTGACTACCCGCAGAGGAAAGGCCAACCGCCGCATTTATAACGCAACCGCCGAAGCAGGTGTGGTACAGATGACGCGTACTCCTGATTTTCTGAATTCTTATCAGTATGCTAATCTGTATAATGAAGCGCGTGCAAACGACGGACTGACTCCTTACTATAATCAGAAACAACTGGAAGGATATAAAAACTCCAAAGGAGCCAATGACCTATTGTATCCGAACGTCGATCTGTACGATCAGTTGTTGAACAAAAATGCCAACTATCGGAAAGTATCGTTCGATATGACGGGAGGTACCGACAGAGTGCGTTATGCCCTGATTGCCGGATATGTAGGAGGTAGCGGATTTGAAGACGTCACCTATACTCCGCAATTGCACCGCCTGACTCTTCGCGGAAACCTCGACTTCAATGTAACGGATTTCCTGACTATATCCGCAGACGTTGCCGGACGTATGGAAATGCGTAAATGGGGGCAATTGGACTGTGGTCAGGTATTTACGGCCCTGTCTACGCATCGTCCGAATGAATACCCGCTGACTATGTCACCGGAAGAAACCGGACTGGCCAGCTCGGACGGGATTCCTTTGTTTGGCGCAAGTCTGCTGCGTCCGATGAATGTATACGCGGAAACGATGTATGGAGGATATACGGATGAGCGTTATACACGCAGCCAGACCAATATCGGTTTGAAATTCGATCTTGATATGCTGACAAAAGGGTTGAAAGCCGGTGCTTTCCTTTCTTTCGACAACTATGATTACCTGCAACTCTCTTTGAGCAAAGTCTATCCGACGTATGCCATCAAAACATATCGTGACTTTGCCGGTGAGGAACAGATCATGTACACCCAGATGAAGAAAACAGATGTAGCCACTTCACAAAGCCGGAAGTCGACTACCTTGCAGCAGACATTGGGTTGGAATGCCTTTGCCGCATACGAGAATACATTCAACCAAAAGCATGATGTATCGGCACGGCTGACTTACATGTACTCGAAAACAACGAATCAGGGAGTGACCCAAGACATCATCAATGCAAACTACGCATTGCGTCTGAACTATATGTATGACCACCGCTATGCTGTGGAAGCCGACATGGCATTGATGGGAAGCAACCGTTTCAAATCGGGAGATAAATACTTCTTCTCGGCAGCAGGCGGCCTAGCCTGGATTCTAAGCAATGAAGATTTCCTGAAAGACAATGAATACGTGAACTTCCTGAAACTGAAAACCAGCGCCGGTATATTGGGCTATGACAGAAGCACGGAACATTTATTGTATGAACGCGCCTGGTCGCAAGACGGCAGCTTCCGGTTCGGAACAACGAACAACGGTGCTACGGCTTACTATTCCACTTTTGTCCGTGCAGGCAATCCGAACCTGAAATGGGAAAAGGCAGCAGAATGGAACATCGGTGTGGAAGGCCTGTTCCTGAACAACCGCTTATATACCGAAATAAACTATTTCCGTGAGAAACATACGGACATCATCGGTTCTGTCGATGCCTCTTACGGGGATTATACAGGCAACTTTACCTACCAGGATAACATGGGCTCCGTCTTGAATCATGGTATAGAAGGAATGTTCACTTGGAGCGACCGTATCAACGACTGGTCTTATTCGGTAGGAGCTAATTTCGTATGGTCTAAGAATAAAGTATTGAAATGGAACCAGGTGAAACATGGTGAAGAATACCGTTATACAGTGGGGCGTTCTACCGATGCTATGATGGGACTGGTTGCCGAAGGATTATTTGGCAAAGATGTAGCCATCAACGGACATGCCCCCCAGACGTTTGCCGATTATCAGGAAGGCGACATCGCCTACAAAGACCTGAACGGCGATAAGATCATTGACGGTCGTGACGTAAAGGAACTCGGAAACTCATTCCCACGTACTACATTGGGCATCGATTTCAATGTAAGTTACAAAGGCTGGGGATTGTATCTTCAGGGATATTCCGAACTGGGCGTTCACACTTGGGCAACAAATGCTTATTATTGGAACAATGGAGAAGGTAAATACTCTAAACTGGCATTAGATCGTTATCATCCGGCAAACAATCCGACCGGAAGTTATCCGCGCCTGACAACCACTGCCGGTGAGAACAATTTCCGCAATTCTTCTTTCTGGTTGAAGAATACAAGCTTCTTCCGTATGAAGAATGTTGAATTGAGCTACACGTTCAATCAGTTCTCCCCAAGTTCGGTCGTGAAGAAGATGAAGGTTTTCGCTCGTGGTGCAAATTTGTTTGTGCTTTCTTCCGTGAAAGATTTGGATCCTGAATTGCTGAATGCCGGTGTGACAAACTACCCGGTGACGCGTACTTTTACAGGCGGAGTCTCTTTTGTATTTTAATTTTGAACAATTAATAGATGGCAATATGAAACATATATTAGGAAGTTGCGTTTTAGCAGGTCTGTTTCTCTTTTGTGCTTGTGACGACACATTGGATACAAAGGTGACATGGCAGATCGGAGACTCTGATACCTGGAGAGTGCCGGAACTTGCTCAAGGCGTACTATATAAAGCTTATAATGGCATAGCCAACCGTCCGGATTGTTTTGAAGATAACTTTCTGGATTGTGCTACCGATAATGCAGTGACTAATCTGCGCAGCTCTTCTGTCTATAAATTAAATATGGGTGGGATGACAGCGTTTAACAACCCAATCGGAAACTGGAGTAATGCGTACAACATGCTGAACTATGTAAACTCTTTCCTCGAAAACGGCTTGACCGACCAGGTGCAGTACAACCGCACCGACCCGGAAGTGGACAAGCAAATCAAGCTGCGTCTGGAAGGTGAATCGTATTTCCTGCGTGCATGGTGGCATTTTGAGCTATTGAAGATGTACGGCGGAAAGGCGAAGAATGGAAAAGCGTTGGGTATTCCGTTGGCAGATCATTTTATTTCGCAGGATGAGGCCGCGCAGAACGGTGAATTTCTTCGTCCTACTTATCAGGCAACAGTCGATTTTATCGTAAACGATTTGGATAATGCCATCGAGTTATTACCGAACGTGTATCAGGGAGATGACTTGGAGTTTGGTAATACACAAATCGGCCGTGCCACGAAAGCGGCGGCAGCTGTTTTGAAAAGTCGTGCGCTTTTATATAGCGCAAGCCCTGCCATGCAGGATGATGACGTGACGAAGATCACCGGCATGGGACAATTCGAAATACTGAACCCTACGGTTTACCAGGCAAAATGGGAAGCGGTAGCCAAAGAGATCAATAAGATTCTGGGCATGGAAGGTTTCGGAACTTATGTTCCTGTTACAGCTTCCTCCATTGCCGATGTTCAGACCGAAAGTTCCGATTATGCTTTCCGCAAATATTTTAATAGTAATCTACTGGAAGGCCTTCATTTCCCGCCGTTCTATTATGGAAGTGCCCGTGCCACTCCTTCTCATAATCTGGTAAAGGCTTTTTATGCGAAGAATGGTTATCCGGCAACCGATGTTCGTTCCGGCGTCGATTTGTCTGATCCTGATTTCGATCTGACGCAGCTTTATGCCGTACTGGATAATCGCTTTGCGCTGAATGTCTACTATCATAGTGCTACATTTGGCGATTCCGGCCAGCCACTGGATATGTCCGAGGGTGGAAAAGATTCTCCTTCGTTTAGTGAGAATGCTACACGTACGGGTTATTATTTGGCTAAATTCGTTTCCAAGAAATCGGCTATGCTGAATCCGATTCAGACCTTAAACTCGGTTCATTACAATCCTTTGTTACGAAAATCGGAAGTTCTTCTTAACTTTGCCGAAGCTGCCAATGAGGCTTGGGGCAACCCGACGGTGAAAGTCGAAGGATGCCTGTATTCTGCATACGAAATATTGAAAACAATCCGTTCGCAAGCCGGGGGTATCAATTTTGATCTTTATCTGGATGAAATGGCTCAAAGTAAGGACTCGTTCAGAAAGTTGATTCAGAACGAACGTCGCTTGGAATTTACTTTCGAGAATCATCGTTATTTTGATATGCGTCGTTGGGTATTGCCGTTGAACGAAGAGGTGGAGGGTGTTGCCGTTACCCGCAAGGAAGATGGTACATTCAGCTTCAAAGTACAGAAAGTGGAACAACGGAAATATGAAGTGAAAAACTATTTCATGCCGCTACCGTATGCAGAGCTGGAAAAGAATAAGAATCTAATGAATAATCAGGGTTGGGAATAACGTGCTGTTGATATAAATACTTATTTACAATGAAAAGACTAAATATATTATGGATAGGGCTGATAAGCGTTCTGATGACTGCTTGTTATGACGATTATGAAAAGGACTACGATAAGAGTTCTGTGTACTTTGCTTCGCAAAAACCTCTGCGGACACTGGTAGCCGATACAGATATGTCGATAAAGGTGGGAGTGGCTATTGGCGGTAAAAGAGAGGTGCATATCGATGATTGGGCTACGTTTGAGATTGATCCGTCTTTACTGGATGGTACGGGCTTGACACTGATGCCGGAAAACTATTATCAGTTGGCTAATCCGAATAAGATGACAATTAGCAATCCGAATCTGGCAATAGCAGATGTGAAAGTGACTTTCTCCGATGCTTTCTATAATGACAATGCTGCCTTGGACAAGCACTATGCAATCCCTTTCCGGTTGGTCGATCATAATCAGGATGAAATAAGTACTGATGTGAATGGCAATTTGAAGGATTACAGTATTGTAGTTGTCAAATTTGTCAGCCAGTATCATGGTACCTACTTTGTGAAAGGAAAAGTTACCAATTTGTCCACCCAGCAGGTTACTGAATACAGTAACAAGGATTTGAGTCAGAATATGACCCGCGACTTTGTTTCGTTAGGTAGAAACAAAGTACGCAGACCGGGTTTCGGAAACACATTGGAAAACAATGAATCGGTGAATCTGACAGTCAATCCGGATGGAAGCGTCAATATTGAAGCCGGAGGAAGTGTCGCTATCACAGATGCATCCGCTACATTAGATCCTGCTGCCGAATCATTGGAATTTGTAGGGAAACAGCCTAAGTTTACCCTTTCTTATAAGTACACGAAAGGTGGCGTCACTTATCAGGTTGACGAGGAACTGATTCGTCGTCAGAATCCGGAAGCCGATTTACGCTTCCAGGAGTGGTAGAATAGGTATGAGTTGATTATAGATTTCTATTGCTCGCCGGTAATTAGCTGCATCAGTGAATGTTGTAGATTAATTACCGGCGATATCTTTTTCTGTTGGGCGTAGTTGATTTACAAGATATACCTACTTGACCTGTTGACTATTAATAGATAACTTCCTTTTGCTATAGACCAAACTATCTTTCTCCGGTTAGATAACTTTCTCTTCCTTCGTTCCAAACTATAAATGCAAGCTTTGTTTTTATAATTGCAAGTTCCGTTTATAAAAACAAAGCTTGCAATTATATAAACGGAACTTGCGTTTATAGTTTGAAATAGGGCAAAGACAACTTTACTATGAAGGGAAGAGATCTTTGCAAAGGGAGCAAAAGAACTTTTCTATTAATAGTTGACACGTTGTCTAAGGGTAGGTTGAATTTCTGAAGCAGTTGCTTTTGCTTTCTATTTCAACTGCTTGAGAAACTCTGTCGGAGTGATATTAAATTCTTTCTTGAAACACTTTGTAAAGTAGTTCGGATCTGATATACCGACGGCAAATGATGCTTCGGAGACATTCATACCATTCAGTAAATGAGTTTTAGCCTCTTTCATTTTGATGGTCCGTATGAATTGAGTGATGGAGCATCCGGTGAGTGATTTCAGCTTCATGTGCAACAGGCTGCGGCTGATGCGGAGATGGGCTGTGATTTCCGTTACTCCGAAGTCTTCCTTGGTGAGGTTCGCCATAATCAGTTCCATCAGTTCTTTCATGAATATTTCATCCCGCGGGTTGTTGGTTATTTGCTTGATGTTCAGTTCTTCTGCCTGTTTGAAGTGTTCAATACTCTGTTTCCGGCTCTTTTGGATATTCTGTACCAGCAGTTCCAGATTCTTGGCGTTGAAAGGTTTAGTGATATACGCATCGGCTCCCCGCAGATAACCTTCCGTATGGTCGTTCTCATCGGTCTTTGCAGTCAGGAGGATAACGGGGATATGGCTGGTCGTTACGTCCTGTTTGACACGTTCCGTGAATTCCAGGCCGTCCATCACCGGCATCATTAAATCCGATATAATGAGGTTGGGCAGCTGTTTGGCTATCTTCTTGCAGGCTTCCGCACCGTTATACGCCCGTATAATATCATATTTCTCGCTGAATATGCTGGCAAGATAATCATTCATTTCTTTATTGTCCTCTACAATCATAATAGATTCCCGGGCAGGATCTTTTTCTTTGTTGGTCAGCTTTTCAGGAATGAGTTCGATGGTTTCCTTGATTCGCTGGTTATATTTCTGTATTTCTTCGGTCGTGATGTTCTCGGACGAGCGTTCATCGGGGTTGTAAGCATCCTCGGATACATTCAGGGTAACGATAAAATCCGAACCTTTGTTGATTTCGCTTTCTACCCGGATTTCCCCTTTGTGCATGTGTATGAGCGAACGCGTAAGCGATAATCCCAGTCCGAATCCTTCGCGATGGTCGCGCTTCTCAACCTGGTAATAACTTTCAAATATTTGTTCCTGAGCTTCTTTAGGAATCCCCCTGCCATTGTCTTTGACGGAGATTTGCACAAATGTTTCTTTCTCTTCTTTTATTAGTTTGGCACTCAACTTGACGTATCCGCCGGGTTGGGTATATTTAAATGCGTTTGAGAGCAAGTTATAAAGAATCCGTTCCAGTTTGGAAGGCGAGAACCAGACTTCCTCTTCGGTGTCTTCCAGATTGACGATGAAGTCAATTTCCCGTTCCCCGGCTACAATGTCGAAGATGTGCGACAGTTCTTCCAGAAAGTGCATGATGTCTCCCTTCCGGACGCTGATACGCATCTGTTTCATCTCGATTTTACTGAACGTCAATAGTTCATTAATCAGATAATTCATCCGGTTGGCGTTTCGGTAGATGACTTCCAGTTTCTCTTTATCGTTGTTGCTGATTTGTGGCTGCTGGATCAATCGTTGCAGAGGCGATAGAATCAGGGTCAGCGGTGTTTTCAGGTCATGGGAGATGTAAGTGAAGAAATTGATCTTCTGTTGATTCATATTCTCTATGTTGACGCGTTGTTCATGCTCCGTTTTCAGTCGCATGAGCAGGATGATACGCGTTTTGGTATATCTGTATGCGGCGTAAATGATTAATAGGAAGAGTAGTGCATAAACTAAATATGCTCCCGGTGAGAGCCACCAAGGAGGAAGGACTCTGATGGCAAGGTCCTTTTGGCCCGTTTCGTCCCAGTGGATACCATCTTTGCTGGCTTTGATCTTTAAGATATATCTTCCTGAAGGCAGATTGGAGAAGCGTACCTGATGCTGGTTGCCTACAAACTGCCAGTCCTTGTCGATACCTTCCATTTTCATCGCATATTGAGTGTTGTCGGTATATTGATAATTCAGGCCGGAATATTCGAGACGCAGGGATTGGGCTTGTTCGTGCGTCAGGGTGATCTCTGTCAGTTCGGAGATAGAGGAAGGGATGAATGCTTTCTCATTGTTGGGTGACATATATTCGCTGTTGCTCCAAATGGCAGTCAGTGCAATGTTGAAACGGGGATTGACGGAGCGTACCTGTTCCGGGTAGAAAGAAATCATACCGTTGATAGTTCCGAAATACAATTCTCCGTCAGGCTTCTTGCAGGCGGAGGAGTAGTTGAACTGGTTGATGGGTAATCCGTCGGCCGTGGTATATCGGTCAATGCTTCCTGTTTGGGAATTGATACAACAAAGTCCGTTTCCGGTACCTACCCAAACATTACTCATCTCATCTTCAATGATACCTTTGATGGCGTTGGATCCCAACTGTTCTTTACTGTAAAAGGCGATAATGTTACCGTTGCGGTCTGATACATAAAGCCCGTTGTTGTCTGTACCTATCCATATCCGTTGATGTGAATCGGGGTAGATATAGGTGATGTAGAGATTGGTGTGCGGCAGGATAGGGAGCGAGGTTACTTTCAGTGTATGGGTATTGATCTGAAATATACTGCCTTTTCGGGTTCCTGCCCAAAGTATACTGTCATTAAACTGTACCAGGTTAAAGACACGGAGAGATGAAATTTTTTCCGGGCGGGAGTTTGCTTTCTTCCTGTTGATCAGGAATAAGCCGGAAGGGCCTCCGTACCAGATATGATCGTTCTTGTCTTCGATGATGCAGAAGCCGGAAGAAACCTCATCCGACAATAGATTATAGTCCACCGTGCGGTTTAGATGCGGTATATAGTGAAGAGCTCCTTTCAGGAACAGTCCGAGCCACAAGCTGTTATCTTTGTCGAGCCATAAAGAATGTATGTTCTTGGCGTAGATTTGCATTTGCTTGTGCAGCCGTTCGGCACGGGTGATTTCCTTCTTATTGTCCAGGTAGTTCAATCCGCCATCTTCGGTGGCGATGTACAGACCGTTGTCCGGAGCATTGATAATCTGGCGGACAGCCTTTCCGCTCAAATGATTGAAACTGGCTCCGTATGGATATATCTGGAACTGGTCGGAACCGAATATATAATAGTTGACTCCTCCGAAATAGGTTCCTACCCACATATTATGAGCCTTGTCCTGATAAAGGCTGTAAATGGGAGAATCGTTCAGCGCACTTAAATCCCGTTCCGATTGTTCGTAATGTGCAATCAGTTGGTAGAGTTTGTTGAAGACAAAGATACCATACTCTGTGCCTACCCATATATTCCCCGTATGGTCGGTTGCCGCACAGCGGAAGTGTTTTACTTCCAGGTCTTTCGAGAGATTACACAGGGTATTGCTTTGTATATGATAGACGAAAAAATCGTTGTTAGTATTAAATAACAGCTGGTTGGACGAGATCAGGACGGCATTGTTGCATTGCAGTGTAAAAGGCTGGATGAGAGTCGGGAGGGAAACGAACTGTTTCTTGTCCAGACTGTATCGCATCAGCCCTTTGTTGGTGTCTATCCATAAGGTTTTGTCTCCGTCCTCCGCAAAGTATCTCACATGAGGTTTTTCTTTATCGAGAAGAAAAGGAACGAACAAGCTGTCTTGTTCATTGTAGCGATAAAGTCCGTTGCTACAAGCTGCCAGAAGCATACCATCGCTGGTATTCAGGAAACAAACATCATCCTTAGTGTTCCCTTTAATCTGGTAACGACTGAAATCTTCTGTCTCGTAGTTATAGCTGCAGATGCCCTGATCGGTAGAGATCCATAGAATGTTACGGAGCGAATCGTTATATAAGCGCGTGATGAAATTGTGGCGGAGTGAGGTGCTGTCGGCTTCATTATGTGCGAACAGGTTGATATTATAACCGTCATATCGGCACAATCCGTTGCGTGTACCAAACCAGATGAACCCGTGGTTGTCCTGGGTGATTGCATTGATCGTATTATGCGGGAGTCCTTCAGCTATACTTAGCTGTTTGAAGCGTATATTATTATATTGAATCTGTCCCGTCGACAAGCTTGTATTTAAGAGCACGAGACTAAATAAGAGTATGAATTTAAGTAAGGTGGTTCTCATGGCTTTTCTGATTGATTTTCACGACCTAAAGATACGTCTTTTTTTGTTTTGAACAGTCGTAGAATTGTTCAAACGGGCAGCACTCATGTTCAGTTTGCCGCTTCGCTACAGATTTTTATACATGATTGCAGGTATTAAGCATTATTTTTCTGTTTTTCTTGGATAGAAAAGACCACATTTGCAATGTGAAACTCTAAAAACAAATGCTATGAATCATTCGACATTCAAATCCTTTACGTTTGGTATCGGTCTGTTTTTCACATTACCTCTGGTATATGGGAATAGTTCCTCTCCGTCTTCTTCCGATGGAACGTTGTATATCAATAAATCGAAAACCCACAAAGTGGCTCCCGTAAAGTACGGTTTCCATTATGAAGAAATAGGAATGATGGGCGAGGGTGCCCTGCACGCCGAACTGATACGTAACCGTTCGTTTGAAGAAGCTACACCGCCTGCCGGATTATCTGTGAAGAACGGTCTTTATGAAAATGTTCCGGCTCCCCGCGTTAAAGAGAAAAAAGTGTTTCAGGCCGATCCGCTGATTGGATGGACGACTTATCCGTTATCATATACTCCTGTATTTATCAGTCGCACGGATGAAAATCCGATGAGCGGGGAAAATAAGTATTCGATGCTGGTTAATGTCACGGAAGATATTGCGAACCATCCGGATGCCCTGATTCTCAACCGTGGATATTATGGAATGAACCTGAAGACAGATACGTCTTACCGTCTTTCCTTGTTTCTGAAGAACAGGAATTATTCCGCTCCGTTACGTGTATTTCTAGTTGACGAATGGGGACAACGGGTGAGCAATGTGATCGAAGTGAATGTAGGGAATCGGGACTGGACAAAATATACCGGTGAACTGAAACCGGAAAAGAACGTCCGGCGTGGAATGTTTGCCATACAACCGATGTCGAAAGGGCAATTTCAGATAGATGTCGTTTCCCTGTTCCCGTCCGATACCTGGAACGATGGAAAATCCGTATTCCGTAAAGACATTGTTCAGAACCTGAAAGAGTTTTCTCCCAGCTTTATCCGTTTCCCGGGCGGATGCATCGTGCACGGAGTCAATGAAGAAACGATGTATCACTGGAAAAAGACGCTCGGACCGATTGAAAATCGTCCGGGACAGTGGAGCAAATGGGCGCCTTATTACCGTACCGACGGAATCGGCTATCATGAGTTTTATGAATTGTGCGAATATGTGGGAGCTGATGCGATGTATGTGATGCCTACGGGTATGATTTGCAGTGGTTGGGTGAAGCAAAGTCCACAGTGGAATTTCAGACACATTGATGTCGATCTGGACGCTTATATCCAGGATGCGTTGGATGCCATCGAGTATGCCATTGGTGATACAACTACGAAATGGGGAGCTGAACGGGCAAAGAACGGTCATCCCGCTCCTTTCCCGCTAAAATATATCGAGATTGGAAATGAAGATTTCGGACCTGTGTATTGGGAGCGTTATGAGAAAATCTATCAGGCGTTGTCCGCCAAATATCCTGACTTGATTTATATAGCCAATAGTGTCATCCGTGTAGTCGGAAGAGAGAATGATGACAAACGGAAGGATATTCCCAATTTTGTCAACCCGAAGAATGTGAAAGTGTTCGACGAACATTATTATAACTCAATCGAATGGGCTTGCGAACAGCATTATCGTTTTGATAACTACAAACGGGGTGTTGCCGATCTATTTATCGGCGAATTGGGAATCAACGGAAAATATCCTTATAACCTGCTGGCTACCGGAGCCATCCGTATGTCAATAGAACGCAACGGCGATTTGAATCCCTTGTTTGCTGAACGTCCGGTGATGAGGCATTGGGACTTTCTGGAACACCGTATCTTCCTGCCGATGTTGATTAATGGAGTAGACAGTAGCGTAAAGACTTCCTTCTTCTACCTGGCAAAGATGTTCAGGGATAACACGTTTGACGTGTGTCTGGATGCAGCGATCAAGGATATAGAAGGTTTGCAGAACATCTTTGTTACGATGGGATATGATACGGCCAGCAAACAATATATCTTGAAACTGATAAACCTGCAGGATAAAAAAGTCACTCTACAACCGGAAGTTTCCGGCTTTAAACGTCCCGTCAAGGCACATAAAACAAGCCTGATACTGGTTCCGGGAAAAGAAAACACCCCGTTTACCCCGAATGAAGTCCAACCGGTAGAGACGGAAGTCGGACTGGACCTGAATCAGCCGTTCGAATTGGAAGCCGCTTCCATGGTTGTATACCGTTTTAAATTGAAATGATAAATGGGAATTTAGCAGTTAGGCTGAAAGCCTTACAATTATATATTTATTGGGGTGCCCTGAAAGGGCTTAATTATATAGCGTAGGGCAACGCCCTACGAAAAAGACACACCAGCCACAAGCCCTGAAAGGGCGGAACTGTATACAATTATGCCCTTTCAGGGCGCAAATTCAGATTGTCGTTTTTACGTAGGGCGTTGCCCTACGCT
>NZ_GG774810.1:56336-100867 GCF_000163675.1 Bacteroides sp. D22
TATAGCGTAGGGCAACGCCCTACGAAAAAGACACACCAGCCACAAGCCCTGAAAGGGCGGAACTGTATACAATTATGCCCTTTCAGGGCGCAAATTCAGATTGTCGTTTTTACGTAGGGCGTTGCCCTACGCTATATAATTAAGCCCTTTCAGGGCACTCCGCAAAATTATCATTTACTATTCCGAGATATAAGTCAAGACAGTTTTTTAATCGTCAAATAGCAAATTAATAAAATGAAAGCAATCTTTTGTATCACAGGGCTTGCCATACAAGGTTTGACAATATCAGCCCAGGCACAAACCGGCAAACCGAATATTGTGGTTATTATGACCGATCAGCAGCGTGCCGATTTGTGCGGCAGGGAAGGTTTTCCGCTGGAAGTGACTCCCTTTGTCGACCGGTTGGCGCAAGAGAATGTATGGTTCAATAAGGCATACACTGTGATGCCGGCCAGCTCTCCGGCACGTTGTTCCATGTTCACCGGGCGTTTTCCTTCCGCCACTCACGTACGCACGAATCACAATATCGCCGATATTTCCTATAAACAGGACTTAGTAGGCGTATTGAAAGAAAACGGATATAAAACAGCATTGGTCGGCAAGAACCACGCTTACCTAAAACCTGCCGACCTTGATTTCTGGTCTGAATACGGACACTGGGGAAAGCACAAAAAGACGACTCCCGCAGAGAAAGAGACTGCCCGTTTCCTGAATCAGCAAGCCAGGGGGCAATGGTTGGAGCCATCTCCCATCTCGCTGGAAGAACAGCATCCCACCAAAATCGTGAACGAAGCACTGGCATGGATTAAACAGCAGAAAGAA
Organism: Bacteroides sp. D22; assembly: GCF_000163675.1. Lineage (NCBI taxonomy): Bacteria > Pseudomonadati > Bacteroidota > Bacteroidia > Bacteroidales > Bacteroidaceae > Bacteroides > Bacteroides sp. D22. The sequence continues at coordinate 57,159 of NZ_GG774810.1, forward strand.
AATCCTTTCTTCGTATGGGTCTCTTTTCCGGAACCTCACAACCCTTATCAGGTATGTGAACCCTATTACTCCATGTTCTCCCCCGATAAGCTTCCCGTCTTAAAGACCTCCCGCAAAGATTTGGCAAAGAAAGGAGAGAAATACCGTATTCTGGCGCAACTGGAAGACGCGTCCTGCCCGAACCTGGAACAAGACATGCCTCGAATCCGTGCCAACTATATCGGAATGATCCGGTTGATAGACGATCAGATCAAGAGACTGATCGAATCATTGAAAGCCAGCGGACAATATGAAAACACCATCTTTGTCGTACTCTCCGACCACGGTGACTACTGGGGGGAATACGGATTGATCCGTAAAGGAGCTGGACTTTCCGAAAGCCTCGCACGTATCCCGATGGTATGGGCAGGATATCACATCAAGAACCAGCCTGCCCCTATGGATAGCCACGTATCGATAGCCGACCTTTTCCCCACCTTCTGCTCTGCCATCGGTGCCGAAATACCGGCAGGAGTTCAGGGTCGTAGCTTGTGGCCGATGCTGACCGGAAAAGCTTACCCTAAAGAAGAATTCTCCAGCATGGTCGTACAACAAGGCTTCGGAGGAGCCGATGTCGGACTGGATGCCTCCCTGACTTTTGAACAGGAAGGAGCATTGACTCCCGGCAAAATAGCCCACTTCGACGAACTGAACACCTGGACGCAAAGCGGTACCTCACGCATGATAAGAAAGGATGACTGGAAACTGGTCATGAATCATTATGGCAACGGAGAACTCTATAATTTAAAGAAAGATCCTTCGGAAGTTCATAATCTGTTTGGCGAGAAGAAATACAGCGAAATTCAAACAGAACTTCTGACCCGTTTACTGGCATGGGAGTTGCGTTTGCAGGACCCGCTGCCTCTCCCGCAAAGACGTTACCATTTTAAACAGAATCCATTTAATTATCTCCATCCGGAATACTAAAAAATAAGAAGATTGTACATACCTACGGATATTAAAAACATGATTCCATGAAGTCTGCCCCGCAACGGCCTATTTTTGTATCCGTAAACATAAAACAGAAATATATGAAATTGATTTTGCGATTAGGATTGATCTTGTTTACAGGATTTATTTCCATCTCTACAGCATCAGCACAGTTATATGGAACGGCAGATACAAACGCTCCGGAACTACGTGTTCCGACATCTGTAAAGCCGGCATTTGATTATTGGATGAGGGACACTTGGGCTACACTGGGTCCCGACGGTTATTATTATATCACAGGAACCACCTCTACTCCCGATCGTTACTTTCCGGGACAGAGGCATTGCTGGGACTGGAACGACGGTTTGTACCTGTGGCGTTCCAAAGATATGAAGTCCTGGGAAGCCAGAGGACAAATATGGTCGATGGAAAAAGACGGAACCTGGCAAAAGAAACCGAAAGTATATAAAGCAGGAGAGAAATATCAGAAGAAATCCATCAACGGTGATCCGATGGACAACCGCTTTCATGCAGTGTGGGCTCCGGAAATGCATTATATCAAAAGCGCGAAGAACTGGTTTATCGTTGCCTGCATGAATGAGTCGGCAGGCGGGAGAGGTTCTTTTATTTTGCGGAGCAAGACCGGAAAACCGGAAGGTCCGTACGAGAATATCGAAGGTAATAAAGACAAAGCTATCTTCCCGAACATCGACGGAAGTTTGTTCGAAGATACGGACGGCACTGTCTACTTTGTCGGGCACAACCATTATATCGCCCGTATGAAACCGGATATGAGCGGATTTGCCGAGGAACTGAAAACATTGAAAGAGAAAAAATATAATCCGGAACCGTATATTGAAGGAGCGTTTATCTTCAAATATGATAACAAATATCACCTCGTACAGGCTATATGGTCGCACCGTACGTCGGAGGGAGATACCTATATCGAGAAAAAGGGAGTAACCTCGCCGAAGACACGTTATAGTTACGACTGCATCATCTCGACAGCCGATAATGTGTATGGTCCCTATAGCGAACGCTACAATGCCATCACGGGAGGAGGACACAACAATCTTTTCCAGGATAAGGATGGAAACTGGTGGGCTACCATGTTCTTCAATCCGCGTGGGGCACAGGCGGCAGAGTATAAAGTGACGTGCCGTCCCGGATTAATTCCGATGATCTATGAGAATGGTAAATTCAAACCCAACTTTAATTATAATACCAAATGAAAACTTCTTTATTGATAGCAGGCAGCCTGGCTCTGGTCCCGATGACGTATGCGCAGGACAAGCCGAATATTATTATCATACTGGCAGACGATTTGGGCTTCTCCGATCTCGGCTGTTTCGGTGGTGAGATTCATACACCGGTACTGGATAAACTGGCAAAGAATGGCGTCCGTATGACGCAGATGTACAACAGTGCCCGTAGTTGCCCGTCGCGTGCCAACCTGTTGACGGGACTTTATCCGCATCAGACGGGATTGGGACACATGGACGGCAGTCATCCTGCCTGGCCGAAAGGATATTCCGGTTTCCGTTCCAATTCGGACAACGTCACGATTGCAGAAGTCCTGAAAGATGCCGGATATTTTACGGCTATGTCAGGAAAGTGGCATCTAGGGAATAAGTCGAATCCCATTCTTCGTGGTTTCCAGGAGTATTACGGTTTGTTGGGCGGATTTAATTCTTTCTGGAATCCGGCAGTATATACCCGTTTGCCGAAAGACCGTACCCCCAGACATTATGAGGAAGGAACTTTCTACGCTACCAATGTGATAACGGATTATGCGATTGACTTTATCGACCAGGCACATCAGGAGAAGAAACCGTTGTTCCTGTATCTGGCCTATAACGCTCCCCATTTCCCTTTGCACGCACCGAAAGAAGTGACCGATAAATATATGTCTCTCTATATGCAGGGATGGGACAAGATTCGTGACGCCCGCTGGAAACGGATTGTGGACCTGAAACTTATGCAGGGAAAGCCGGCACTTAGTCCGCGTGGTGTAGTTCCCGAAAGTCTGTTTGAAGATGAAACGCATCCGCTACCGGCATGGGATTCATTGACGAAAGATCAGCAGACCGACCTCGCACGCCGTATGTCCATTTTTGCCGCTATGGTAGATGTGATGGACGCGAACATCGGCCGGGTAGTGGATGAATTGAAGAAAAACGGTGAGTTGGACAATACGTTTATCATGTTTATGTCCGATAACGGAGCTTGTGCCGAATGGCACGAATTTGGCTTCGACAAACAGACCGGAGTCGAATACCATACCCATACCGGAGAAGAACTCGACCAGATGGGTTTGCCCGGAACCTATCATCATTACGGTACAGGCTGGGCAAATGTCTGCTGCACGCCGTTCACGCTCTATAAACATTATGCACACGAAGGAGGTATTTCCACTCCGTGTATCATTTCCTGGGGTAATCATGTGAAGAACAAAGGCGGACTGAATCATCAGCCTGCACAATTCTCCGATATCATGTCTACCTGTGTGGAACTGGCAGGAGCCACTTATCCGAAAGAATATCAGGGAAGAGCGATTCTGCCTACGGCAGGTCAGTCTATCCTTCCGATTGTGAAAGGAAAGAAGATGCCCGAAAGATATATTTATGCCGAGCATGAAGGCAACCGCATGGTGCGTAAAGGTGACTGGAAGCTGGTTTCCGCCAACTTCAAGGGAGATGAATGGGAATTGTACAACATCAAGGAAGACCGTACCGAACAGCACAACCTGATCGGTAAATATCCTGAAATGGCAAAAGAATTGGAAACAGCCTATTTCGAATGGGCGGACAAGAGTGATGTTTTGTATTTCCAGAAAATGTGGAATACCTACAATAAGAATCGACGGAAAGATTTTAAAGAATATAAAACCCGCTAATGCTTATGGATAAGAGAATCTTACTAACTCTGGCTTTAGGAGCCATGTCGCAGGTGTTTACCCATGCATGGGAGCCTAAAGGAGATAAAATTAAAACAGTATGGGCTGAACAGGTGACGCCGGAAAATGTGTGGCAAAGTTATCCTAGACCACAGTTGCAACGGGCAGAATGGATCAATCTGAACGGATTGTGGAAGTATGCCGTAACGGATCAGAACACGCCTCGGAAGAACGTTTCCTTTGAAGGGGAAATCCTGGTTCCGTTTGCGATTGAATCATCTCTGTCCGGAGTGCAGAAAACATTTCTTCCTACGGATAAACTATGGTATCAACGTGAGTTCACCTTAGATCCTTCCTGGAAGAACAAATCTACTATCCTGCATTTCGGAGCAGTGGATTATGAATGTCAAGTATGGGTGAATAACCGGTTGGTCGGTACGCATAAAGGAGGAAACAACCCGTTCTCGTTCGATATTACTAAATACCTGAAGAAGAGTGGCCCTCAAAGCATTGAAGTAGCCGTCACCGACCCGACGGACACGGAATCTATTTCCCGAGGGAAACAACAACTTAATCAGGAAGGTATTTGGTACACGCCTGTATCGGGCATTTGGCAAACTGTGTGGCTGGAAGCGGTGAATAAAACCTATATCCGTCAGGTACTTCCTTCCACTGATATTGAAAGAAAATCCGTGAAGCTGGCTTTCGATATAATCGGAGCCAAAGGCAATGAAGAAGTGAAAATAGAAGTGTTGGATGATGGCAAAGTAATCAAGACGGTGGAACAGAAGTTGCGTGATGTGATGGAGATAGACGTTCCAAACGCTGTCTTATGGTCTCCCGAATCTCCGAAACTGTATCATTTGAATATTGTCTTATCCAATGGAGGACGTGTTTTAGACCGGGTAAAGAGTTACTTTGCCTTGAGAAAAGTAGATGTCTGTAAAGATGAGTGCGGATATAACCGTATTTGCCTGAATAACCAACCCATCTTCCAATACGGTCCGCTCGATCAAGGCTGGTGGCCCGATGGATTGTTGACTCCTCCTTCCGAGGAAGCGATGTTGTGGGACATGGTGCAGTTGAAGAAGATGGGATTCAATATGATCCGTAAACATATCAAAGTAGAACCGGAGCAATATTATTATTACGCTGATTCTCTGGGATTGATGATGTGGCAAGACATGGTTTCCGGTTTTGCTACGTCAAGGAAGAAGGAGGAACACGTCAATCCGTTGGCTACTACTGATTGGAACGCTCCCGAAGAACACACCCGGCAATGGCAAAAAGAAATGTTCGAAATGATCGACCGTCTCCGTTTCTATCCCTGTATCACTACCTGGGTGGTTTTCAATGAAGGATGGGGACAGCATAACACGGTGGAAATCGTAAATAAAGTGATAAAATACGACGATACACGCCTGATAAACGGAGTGACCGGCTGGACGGACAGAGGCGTAGGCGATATGTACGACGTACATAATTATCCTGTCACTTCCATGATTCTGCCGGAGAACAACGGTAACCGCATTTCCGTACTGGGAGAATTCGGCGGCTATGGCTGGGCGATCAAGGAACATATCTGGAATCCGAATATGAGGAACTGGGGGTATAAGAATATAGACGGAGCAATGGCTCTGATTGATAGTTACGGCCGTCTGGTATATGATTTGGAAACGCTGATTGCCCAAGGGTTGAGTGCGGCTGTTTATACACAAACCACTGATGTGGAAGGAGAAGTGAACGGCCTGATTACTTACGACCGGAAAGTAACTAAAATACCGGAAGGCTTGTTACACCTGATGCACAACCGTTTGTATGAAATCACTCCCGTGAAAGCGGTTACTTTGATTGCAGACAGTCAGAACGGAAGCAAGAATACCCGCCTTGTCGGTATGAACGGTCAGGAGCTGAAAATGACTTCTTTGCCTTTCGACTGTCCCCCTCGTTCTACGGTAGTATCAGAAGCTACTTTTAAGGTGGATAAGGATTTCAATCATCTGTCTTTATGGCTGAATGTTGCCGGAGAAGCCAAAGTTTGGCTGAATGGAGTGGAAGTCTTTGCGCAGGAGGCAAAGCAGACCAGGCAATATAATCAATACAATATCAGCGATTACAGCCGTTACTTGCGAAAAGGAAGTAATTTGTTGAGAATTGAAGTGAAAGATAGCAAGAAGATGAGGTTTGATTATGGGTTGAGGGCTTATTAACAGACTTGTTTTTCTTTTGTCTGTTTCTATTGTAAGGTACGTACCTTTGTATTATTTATTGCCTTATTTCCAATATATTCCAAATAAATCATTTATCTTTGTCACACGCTTTCCGCCCATCAGCGTGATGGAACTGGTGGAAAGTGGTTTTATCTCTTATTAGAGTAAAAGCGTATTATCTCTCGCTCATGAAAATTAGCAACTTTCGACCAAAGAGAGATGATTCAGCAGATACTCCACGCGAACGGTGTATATCAACATATCCGTCAGGAATGTGTTATATATAAACGATTGGCGTGGGTGTCTGTTGTTATCATTATCCTTTGGAAAGGTCTTGCTAAGCCTCATGAGCGGATAATGGTGCAACAGCATCTACGCCTTTCTTGTATCCGGTCGGTTTATTCATAATACCCCAATATAACCTGACCAATCCCCGCCCACCGGACTGCAGGAAGCGTAGATGCCCGTTGCACTAATATAATAAAAAGAGTATCCCTCTTTCATTGTATCACACATAAAAAAACGAACATTATGTCAGAATGGATTAGCGTAGAAGAAGCGGCTAAGAAATACAATCTTAAAAAAGAATATATCCAACTTTGGGTGGATATGCGGGTAATCATGTCATATTTCAAGGATTACAAAACGGTTGTAAACGATGAAAGTCTCCGTGGATTCCTGAAAACCAGGGAGAAAGGCATTGATCCGGAATATGTGAAAGCATTGGAACAATTCTGTATCAGTAAATCCGAGACGTGCTTGATATATGCTTTCCTCTTAGGGGCACGCGACAAAGAGCTTGAAATGTATAGGGAAGCCAAATCACAGCGGGATGCGTTACGGGGCATGTGGATGGAACAAAACGAACGGGTACGGGATTTAGAAATAGAACTTGAATTAGGACAGTTCAACTGTTATAAATGCCGGTTAAAAAAGTGGTGTATGAGAATCAAAAGAATAAAATTGAATTGGTTTGCAAAGGTCTGGAAATGAGGCAAATGCCAACTCAAACATGGAAATTTAGGGGCATAGCGCCCCTAAATTTCCATTTAACTAAGAGCGGTGCAGTCATGAGTACATCAATTAAAAATTCAGCAAGCTCTGCAAACGATTTGGTTCTTAATCAAATTCCGTGCTACTTATTTATGTTCAATTACCTTATTCATGGCTATTCTGGAGTACTTTAAGATGCATATAGTTTGGATAATTTATTTGTTATTTCTAATATGCCGATATCCCTTTATCCATCGGCCTTTCAATGAGCTTTACTAGCACGGAATTTGATTAAGAACCACGATTTTTCATTTTTATTTCTCATATTCTCATTGATGACTGATAAACAACAAAGAATCAAATAAGTAGCTTATGAGAAATACTTTCTAATATGGTATTTCTCATAACGTACCCTCTATTTTAGCTTAAAATTCACCTTGTTCTCATAGTATTTCAAGGTATTTCTCATAGTCAAGATACTGTCTTCTTCCTTTTTCTAGTTGAAGATAAACTAGTTCCGATCGTCCCATATATTGTGGGAAAGTATTTCCTCATATTATGGGAATTTGTTCCCACAAAATGAGGGAATCTTTTCCCAGTTAGTAGGGAATACTTTCCCACAATATATGGGACAAAAAGAATATGTACTTCCCTGATAATGGTTGACTAGTTGTTTTTTTATTCTTGTTATAGGTTGACTGGAAAGACACTATGAGAAATGAAAATTTGTGTATTCAGAATAATTATATCAGGCAGAGTTTCTATCTGACTTCTTCCATCCGTTCCAACTCCCATCCGCGAAACTGCATGACGATGCAATGCAACTCGGTGTCGTATATCATCCTGCGTACCTTGGGACCGGCAGCATAACCTTTTATCTGCTCTACAGCTTCTTTCCATTGGGCTTCGGCTTTCGCTTCCGAGTCTTTGACAGAGAGATATTTTAGTTCGATGATATAACTGTGCTTCACGTCATAGCGTATCAGGTCGGGCATTAGGAACAGATCACAATAACCGTGGTTCAATTCTACTTCCGGGGCTATCAGGTAATATGCATTCGTACTCAGGTAAGCAGTAAAGAAGCCTTGCAGGTTGCGCTCTCCCTCAATAGCGTTGCGCACGGAAGAGTTTTCCTTGTAGGCATGGGCGATAAATTCCAGCGTTTCACGCCAATGGCCGTCGTAAGCCATTTCGTAATACATCAGGCCAAGGTCGTTCAGATTAATATGTCGATTGTCCTGATATTCTTCCAACAAGAATTCGTAATACTGTTTACGCACGTTATTATTGGGAATACTTAACACCAGATAGTTGCCGCGAGTGGCAGTAATGGTAAGCATACCATAATAAAAAAGCAGACTGGGGAAAATCTCAGGTTTGGTAATATCGGTAGCGGGAAAGGTAGTTGTCAACGTGGTGACAATCTGCCCATCTTCGGTGATTTTACGTAACACTCCTTTGCGGTTACCGTCCAATTTGTCCAGCCGGATAAGTTTTTTCATCTTATTATAGTCCGTGCGGGTATTGGGGTCTATCATTTCTTTGGGGGATTTGCCCAAAGTCATATAATGACGCAGATAATAAAACACCATGTCACAGTTGAACATCTTCGGGTCACGCTCCAAGCTTTCTTCGGCAAAACAATAATTGTCATACCACGGTCGCATTTCCTCTATCATCGCATCTATGTTCGTATTGCCCGGCAACTGTCCGGCATCCTTATAGTATTGGATCATCTCGCGTACATCGGTCTCGCTGAATCCCAACATCATATTAAACTGATGATCGGTGCTGATATTCCAGCCGATATTGAATCCGCTAGTCAGGTCGTCCAGCGTTACGGGGCTGACTCCGGTCATGAAGATGCGTTCGAACATGCCTTTGAACTTCTTGAAGATTTCGCGGTAGAAACCACTGGCGTGGGTTAGGGCGTGATAGACTTTGTCGCCTTGCTCGTTTAGCACCACATTCGTGAAATTATCATATTCATCCACTATCAGATAAAGCTTGGAGCCGTTGTTGCGTGCCTTGCGATCGAGGAAATTCAGTTTGTTGGTAGTGCCGTATTGGGCTTTCATTTCCTCTTCAAAGCCGGGATAATAATAGGGTTCATAGATAGAAGCAAAATCATCCAGTCCGCCGCAACAGTAATCATCAAAGTTTTCGGCAAGCGTTCTGTCAAGCCCTCCCACTCTGGAGAAATCAAGAAAGAGTATTTGGAAAGTCCCTTGCAACTGTGTAGGACGACTGCCTATCCATAAATTGCTGAAACGTTTTTCGAACTTTTCTTTTTGAGCGATGTCATAATAAGTTCGGAGCATACTCAGAAAGATGCTCTTGCCGAAACGGCGGGGGCGGATAAAGAACAAATTACTAGGTTGTTTTTCCAACAACGGCAGATACATAGTCTTATCCACGTAATATTGATTCTGTTCCACCACTTCCACAAAGTTGGAAACTCCGTAAGGGATTCTTTTTACTTCTTCCATAATTTGTTCCTTTCTTTAGTTCTCATATTTATGAGATAATGCAAAAGTAGCATATTCCCGCAGAAAGAACAAAGAAAGGGAAAGAAAGTTGGGGATGTTGACGCACCAGAGTGATGAATATAAACCCTCTTGCGTTTTTATGTCATTAGCCAAATAATGTTGATAATGGAGATGCTTTGCTAATAACCGTACCAAAAATGAATGAAACCTTATTCTTAACTATTCATTTCTAGGATTTATAGTCTAATAATTCTTTTGTAACCAGACTCCCAACAGTTTATCAGCTATTTCATACTGATTTTGTTCCTGCGAGACTAGATTCTTTTCCAGTAATCCCTTGAGTGCAGCTTGTACGGAACTCGGAGTACTTAGCTTGTATTTTTTTATAAATTTTCCTGAAGTGACTCCGGTTGCTTTTTGTTCTTTTCCGATAGCAATCAGTACTTCTTTCTGTTTTTCCGGAAGGCGGGAGAAAATCTCCTGATATGTGAAGTCCTGCATCTGCAGGATATTGGTCAGGGCAATACTTTGGAGGGAACGATCACACACTTCCCCTTTTCCGGTCAGTATATATAATTCATTAAACATGAGTTGTACATACCAGGTATGTCCTTCAAAGAAATTATATACTTCGTCTATCAGTTCTTCTTCAATACGTTTCTTATTTTCAAGGAAAAGCCTTTCAACAAATGCCCTGTATGCCGTAAGCGGAATGCTCTTTAGTTGCATCATATTGACACTTTGATAAAAAGGTCGGGCCGGGCTGTTGAACATATTCATCATAATGTGTTTCTGGCTTCCGGCAAAGATGAAACGAGCATTTTGGCAATGCTGGACTTTAGTTCTCAATATGGCTTCTACATTCTTCTCTGTGTAATTGCCTATTTGCTGAAATTCGTCGATGGCTACGATACAAGGTTTATCAGCCTGTTCTAAATAAGCGAAGATTTCATCCAGTGTTGTTTCTGCAGTATGAATGTCTCCTAATCCAATATCGAAGGTGGGTTCTCCCGTAACAGAATCCAGTTTAAAACCTGCGCGCAGTGAGGAAATGACGGAGAAGAAACGTTCGATGAACTTTATTCCTTTGGGTTTGAGCTTCTCGAAAATCTCTTTTCCCAAAGCGAATACAAATTCCCTAAGGCTGGCTGTCGCATAAATATCAATGAAGAATGTATAGTAATGCTCTTTAATCTCATCCTGATAAAAGCAATGACGAATCAGACCTGTCTTTCCCATGCGACGCACAGAAATGATAACGACATTTCTTCCATTGGTTATGTTACGTATCAACTGTTCTGTTTCCACTTCGCGGTCACAAAAGTAATGGGGAGATAGGTATCCGCCTACGATAAAAGGGTTATTAACGATTGCCATACTGATTATTATAAATACAATTATTACAAATATAATAATTATGTTTATAATAAATCCGATTTACCTCCTCTTTTTAATAAACATTGTTTTTCTGCCTGCAATAATTTTCTCCTGAAAGCCGGAAGTTTCTGAAAGACTTTTATCTTTGCAACTATAATACATACGGCACTATGAAAAAAGTGATTCTGATTTTTGTGACAATTGTCCTTTCCGGTCTGCTTTATGCAAAAGATAATAAGAGTACCGATGCGTTACTTCGTGAGATTGATGGTATCATTAAAAACCGTCAGACTTATGGAGCGGAAAAGGAGGCGCGTATCGCTGACCTGAAGAAATTGTTGGCGGAGGCTACTTCCGATGAACAACGATATGGTTTTTGCGGACGTCTTTTCGATGAATACCGGGCTTATAATCTGGATTCGTCTTTTGTCTATGCTCAACGGAAAGAGGAACTGGCGCATCGCATGGATAAACTGGATTATCTGGATGATGCTGCCATGAATATGGCGGAAGTGATGGGAACTACCGGGATGTATAAAGAAGCGTTGGAACTATTGGGGCAGATTGATAAGAAAATGCTGCCCGATTATCTCTATGGTTATTATTATCATTTGTATCGCACTATTTACGGATTGATGGGAGATTATGCCGTTACGGAGAAAGTCAAGAAAGAGTATTATCGAATGACGGATCTGTATCGTGACTCTCTTCTGCAGGTCAACGCTTCCGACTCTTTGGGACACGTATTGGTGATGGCGGATAAGTGCATCGTACATGCTCAATACGATGAAGCCATCCGTATGCTGATGGAATATTACAACAAACCTTCTTTGGATGACCATTCAAAAGCAATGCTTACTTATACTCTCTCCGAGGGTTACCGGTTGAAAGGCGACAAGCAGGGGCAAAAACATTACCTGGCCCTTTCGGCCATTGCCGACCTGAAATCGGCGGTAAAGGAATATGTATCTTTGCGCAAACTCGCTTCCCTTGTCTACGATGAAGGGGATATTGACCGTGCTTACAATTACCTGAAATGCTCCTTAGAGGATGCCACTCTTTGTAATGCCCGCCTTCGTACGTTAGAAATCTCGCAAGTCTTTCCTATCATTGACCAGGCTTACCAATTGAAAACCAAACGGCAGCAACAGGAGATGAAAGTATCATTGATTTGTATCAGTTTGCTTTCCGTATTTTTGTTGGTTGCCATTTTCTTCGTTTACAAGCAGATGAAAAAGGTTGCTGCCGCACGTCGCGAAGTGGTTGATACCAATACGTTGTTGCAAGAACTGAACGAAGAACTTCACGATTCTAACTCGCAACTGAAAGAGATGAACCATACGCTTTCGGAAGCCAATTATATCAAGGAGGAATATATCGGCCGATATATGGACCAATGCTCCACTTATCTCGACAAGATGGATTTATACCGTCGTTCCCTAAATAAAATTGCTGCTGCCGGAAGAGTGGAAGAACTATATAAAGCCATTAAATCTTCTCAATTCCTTGACGAAGAACTGAAAGAGTTTTATGCAAACTTCGACATGACTTTCCTGCAACTTTTCCCCAATTTTGTGGAGGAATTTAATGCGCTGCTCACAGAACCCATGCAATCCAAACCGGGAGAACTGTTGAACACCGAACTCCGTATCTTTGCCCTTATCCGGCTGGGGATTACGGACAGCACTAAGATAGCGCAATTCCTCCGTTATTCCGTGACTACCATTTATAATTACCGGACCCGTGTCCGTAACAAAGCTTTGGGAGAAAGAGATGAATTTGAGACTAAAGTAATGCAAATAGGGAAGGTGGAAGAATAAGAAAATCACTACTTTTTTAGTCTGACTTCTATTTTATAACGTTCTTATATTTAGTGGTTTATGCTGTGAGATACTGTGTAAATCACTATATTTTTGCTATCTGCTCAAAGAAGCAGTATGAAATGTGGATACTTTTGTTTCACGGTCATTTCAGCAATGACACAGAGAACGAAAACAAAAGTAACCCTAATATTAACTTTAAATTAATGTACATGAAACAGAGTATGAAGTCGAAAGGCTTTGAACGCCGCCTCTTATTAATAATGTGGGGCTTGTTCCTATCTCTTAGTGCATTCGCACAACAGATTTCAATAAAAGGACATGTAGTAGATGCCACGGGTGAACCGGTGATCGGTGCCAGTGTGGTGGAAGGACGTACAACGAATGGTACGATAACCGATGTAGACGGTAATTTCTCATTAAGCGTTCCGGCTAACAGCACGCTGACTATCTCTTTTGTCGGCTATAAAACGCAGACAGTTCCGGTGAACGGGAAAAACTCGTTGAAAGTAACCTTGCAGGAAGATACGGAAGTATTGGACGAAGTAGTAGTGGTAGGTTACGGAACAATGAAAAAGAGCGATTTGACTGGTGCCGTATCTTCTGTCGGAGTGAAGGACATCAAAGACTCTCCGGTAGCTAATATCGGTCAGGCAATGCAGGGAAAAGTATCCGGCGTGCAGATTATCGATGCCGGTAAGCCGGGTGATAATGTCACCATTAAAATCCGCGGTTTGGGTACGATCAACAACAGTAACCCGCTGATTGTCATTGACGGAATTCCTACCGACTTGGGATTGTCTTCCTTGAATATGGCTGATGTGGAACGGGTAGACGTATTGAAAGATGCTTCGGCAACAGCTATCTATGGTTCCCGTGGTGCCAACGGTGTGGTGATGATTACCAGCAAACGTGGTGCCGAAGGTGCCGGAAAAGTAACGGTAAACGCAAACTGGGCTATTCAGAACGCTACTAAAGTGCCCGATATGCTGAATGCTGCGCAATATGCCGCCTTGAGCAATGATATGCTGTCTAATAATGATGATAATACAAACCCTTATTGGGCAGATCCTTCTTTATTGGGAACAGGAACGAACTGGCTGGATGAGATGCTACGTACGGGAGTGAAACAAAGCTATTCGGTTAGCTATTCCGGTGGTACGGAAAAGGCACATTACTATGTATCCGGCGGTTTCCTCGACCAGTCCGGTATCGTGGAAAGCGTTAATTACCGTCGTTTCAATTTCCAGGCAAATAGTGATGCCCAGGTCAATAAATGGTTGAAGTTCACTACTAACCTGACATTCAGTACGGACGTGAAAGAAGGAGGAAGCTATAGCATCGGAGATGCGATGAAAGCACTCCCCACCCAGCCGGTGAAGAATGAAGACGGTAACTGGAGCGGTCCCGGACAGGAAGCGCAATGGTATGGAAGTGTCCGCAATCCGATCGGTACGTTGTATATGATGACGAACGAGACAAAAGGATATAACTTTCTGGCAAACATCACCGGAGAGATTGCCTTTACCAAATGGTTGAAGTTGAAAAGTACCTTTGGTTATGATGCCAAATTCTGGTTTGTCGACAACTTTACTCCGGCTTACGACTGGAAACCGAATCCGGTAGAAGAATCTTCCCGCTATAAGAGTGACAACAAATCATTTACCTACCTGTGGGATAATTATTTTGTATTCGACCATACTTTCGCCCAAAAACATCGTGTAGGTGTGATGGCAGGTTCTTCCGCCCAGTGGAACAACTATGATTACCTGAATGCTCAAAAGAATATCTTCATGTTTGATAATATCCATGAAATGGACAACGGCGAGAAGATGTATAGTATCGGTGGCAGCCAGAGCGACTGGGCACTGCTTTCTCTGATGGCACGTCTCAACTATTCTTACGAAGATAAATACCTGCTTACAGCCACTGTGCGCCGTGACGGTTCCTCCCGCTTCGGTAAGAACAACCGTTGGGGAACATTCCCTTCCGTTTCTCTGGCATGGCGTATTTCGCAGGAAGAATGGTTCCCGAAAGACAACTCTCCGGTGAATGACCTCAAACTGCGTATCGGATACGGTGTGACCGGTAATCAGGAAATCGGTAACTACGGCTTTGTGGCTTCCTATAATACGGGAGTTTATCCTTTCGGCAACAACAACTCCACCGCTTTGGTATCTACCACCCTTTCCAATCCGAATATTCATTGGGAAGAGGTACGCCAGACCAACTTCGGTGTGGATATGAGTCTGTTCAATTCACGTGTCAACCTTTCGTTGGATGCCTACATCAAAAAGACGGCAGACATGTTGGTGAAAGCTTCCATCCCTATCACCTCCGGTTTTGAAGATACTACTGAAACCTTTACCAATGCCGGCAAGATGCGCAACAAAGGAGTGGAAATGACCCTGCGCACCATCAACCTGAAAGGTCTTTTCTCTTGGGAATCTGCTTTAACGGCCACCTATAACAAGAATGAAATTCTGGACCTGAACAGCGAAACCCCGATGTTTATCAATCAGATGGGTAATTCATACGTGACTATGCTTAGAGCCGGTTATCCGATCAATGTATTCTACGGATACATGACCGACGGGCTTTTCCAAAACTGGGAGGAAGTAAACCGCCACGCCACCCAACCGGGAGCCGCTCCGGGGGATATCCGTTTCCGGGATTTGAATAACGATGGAGTCATCAACGATGAAGACCGTACCGTTATCGGTAACCCGAATCCGAACTGGTTCTTCTCTTTAAGCAATAATTTCTCTTATAAGGGATGGGAACTCTCCGTTTTCCTGCAAGGCGTATCGGGAAACAAGATTTATAATGCCAACAATGTTGACAACGAAGGAATGGCAGCCGCTTACAACCAAACCACAGCCGTATTGAACCGCTGGACGGGTGAAGGTACCAGCAACTCTATGCCCCGCGCCATTTGGGGAGACCCGAACCAGAACTGCCGTGTATCCGACAGATTTGTGGAAAACGGTTCCTATCTCCGTCTGAAGAATATCACGCTTTCGTATACACTGCCCAAAAAGTGGATGCAAAAGATTCAACTGGAAAATGCCCGCATCTCTTTCTCTTGCGAGAATGTAGCAACTATCACCGGATATTCCGGCTTCGACCCGGAAGTGGATATTAATGGCATCGACAGCAGCCGTTACCCGATTTCACGCACCTTCAGTATGGGCTTGAACTTTAACTTTTAAATCAGGAGAAAGAATATGAAAAAGATAATAACTTTAGTATTTATGTCTGCCGTGCTGGCATTGACATCGTGCAACGACTTCTTGGATAAATATCCTAAATATGGCGTCGATCCCGAGTCGGAAGTGACGAATGAGATTGCTGTGGCACTGACTACTGCCTGCTACAAGACTCTTCAGTCATCTAATATGTATAACCAGCGTATTTGGAGCCTCGACATCATTGCAGGCAACAGTGAAGTAGGAGCCGGAGGAGGTACTGACGGTTTGGAGACTGTTCAAGCTTCCAACTTCATAACCCAAAGCGACAACGGCTTTGCTTTGTATGTATGGCGTTCTCCGTGGGTTGGGATCGGACGTTGCAACATTGTGCTTTCCAATCTGCCTTCGGCATCTATCTCCAATGAGATAAAGACCCGTTGCATGGGTGAGGCTTATTTCTTGCGTGCACATTATTATTATATTCTAGTTCGTTTATACGGAGGGGTGCCTTTGCGTTTGGAGCCGTTTGAACCGGGAGAATCTGCGGATATTGCCCGTAATACGGTAGATGAGGTATATGCTCAAATTCTTTCCGACTGCAAAAATGCAGTGAATATGCTTCCTCCGAAAAGCAGTTATGGAGATGCTGACAGGGGACGTGCCTGCAAAGAGGCTGCAATGGCGATGCTGGCGGATATTTACCTGACACTGGCTCCCAATCATCGTGACTATTATAATGAAGTAGTGACCTTGTGCAATAACATTGCTGCAATGGGATATGATCTGGCTCAATGCAATTATGCCGATAACTTTAATGCGACGATCAATAATGGTGCGGAATCTCTCTTCGAAGTGCAATACTCCGGTAGTACGGAATATGACTTTTGGGGCGGCGATAATCAAGCGTCCTGGTTGTCTACTTTCATGGGACCACGTAATTCGGGTATGGTAGCCGGTGCTTATGGATGGAACTTGCCTACGGAAGAGTTTATCAAGCAATACGAGGATGGTGATTTGCGGAAAGACATCACTGTGTTGTATCAGGGTTGTCCTGCTTTTGACGGCATGGAATACAAACGTTCCTGGTCGAATACGGGTTATAACGTACGTAAGTTCCTTGTATCGAAAACCGTCTCTCCGGAGTATAATACCAACCCCAACAACTTTGTAGTATACCGTTATGCGGATGTCTTACTGAAGAAAGCGGAAGCTTTGAACGAGCAGGGACATCCGGATCAGGCTGCCGAACCATTGAATATCGTTCGTAAGCGTGCCGGACTGGCAGAGCTGCCGACCACTCTGACGCAGACCGAAATGAGAGAAAAGATTATTCACGAACGCCGGATGGAACTTGCTTTTGAGGGACATCGCTGGTTCGATATGATCCGGGTTGATAATGGAAATTATGCATTGACATTCCTGAAATCTATCGGTAAGAATAATGTGACCAAAGAACGTCTCCTGTTGCCTATTCCGCAGACGGAGATGGACTCCAATCACCTGATGACTCAAAATCCCGGTTATTAATCCGTTTTATAATCATTCATTTAGACAAATAATATGATGAAGAAATATATATATCAGTTGTTATGCTCTCTTTTCATCGGTGGAACGATGGTTGCCTGTGCCGAGGATTATATGGAGACAGATAAAGGACATGATACTCTCACCCTTTCGGTGAATCAGCAGGAGCTGGTGTTGAACGAAAAGAACCATAGTCAGGAGGCGCTGGCGCTTTCATGGACTACCGGAACGAATTATGGAAGCGGTAACCGCATCTCTTATACGTTGGAACTGGCGAAAGCCGGAACGGACTTTGCAAATGCTTATTCGGTGGATTTAGGTACGGGAACGTACCAGTGGACCAAGAAAGTGGAAGAACTCAACCAGTTTTTAAATTCGCTGTTTGGTATCGGCTATGCCGTAAAAGCGGAGCTGGAAGCACGTATTACAGCCGTCGTTGCCGGAATGGAAGATCAGAAGCAGAGCGCGACGACTGCCTTTACGGTGACTACTTATCAGCCGGTTACTACCACGCTTTACCTGATTGGCGATGCTGCCCCGAATGGATGGAGCGCCGATGACGCAACGGCAATGGAGCGTACGGATAATGGACAGTTTACATGGACAGGAAAACTGAACGTCGGATCGCTCAAGTTTATAACGACCTTAGGAGAATTCCTGCCGTCGTACAACCGTGACGCTACTGCCGGAGAAGAACTCAAACTAATTTATCGTACATCGGGTGACCAACCGGACGAGCCGTTTACAATCGATAAAGAGGCAACCTACATCGTAAAAGTAAACCTGTTAGACCTAACGTTGACATTTACCGAAACAGAAGATATTGGCTGGAGATATGAGGAATTTTTCATTGTCGGTTCGTTTACTGGCAACGGTGGCTGGGGATTTGAAGCGCTGTCTAAAGATGCTGCCCAAATGGATCTGTTCCATTATGGAGCTGTGATTCCCTGGAAAGCAGACGGAGAATTTAAATTCGCTTCTGTGGCAGACTTCGGTCAGGCGGATGCTTTCTTCCATCCTACCGTGGCTAATGCTCCGTACACTTCGACATCGGTAGTACTTGGAGGAGATGACGATACTAAATGGCAGATGAAGGAAGCCGAATGTGGCAAGCCTTATAAAGTATGGTTCTACACAGGAAAGGGAAAAGAAAAGATGCTGATGCGTCCGTTCACTCCTTACGAAGGATTGTATCTGGTGGGTGAGGCAACTCCGAACGGATGGAGTCTGGACAATGCTACTCCGATGACTAAGAGTGCCGACAGTCCTTATATCTTTACTTGGAGCGGCACGCTGAAGGCAGGTGAGATGAAGATTTCCTGCGATAAGCAGTCAGACTGGAACGGGGATTGGTTTATGGCGGATAAGAGCAACAAGGCTCCGACGGGGGAAGTAGAGACGGCATTGTTCGTTACCAAGTCGGATGCGGAGTTGCACAGTATGTATCCGGATACAGATTTGGGTAGTTTGGATTATAAATGGAATATTCAGGAAGCCGGTTCTTATCGGATTACGATTGACCAGTTGAAAGAGACGATTTCGATTGTGAAACAATAAAACAAGAATTCAAGATGAAGAAAATAATATATTTGGTGGCTGCTTTCCTGTGTATGGCTTGCAGTGACGATCATGGGTCGAACCAGGAGAATGGAGGAGCTTCGGGCAGTGTCACCGAAGTGACTCCGGTAACATCGGATTTAAGTGTGGACCTGTCTACGGATAAGGCTTTCTATAAACCGGGGGAGAAAGTGGTATTTACAGCAGAAGATGCGTTGCCTGCCGGAACTAAAGTTCGTTATCGTCTTTTAGGGGAGGTTGTCGGAGAAGAGTCGGTGGTAAATGGTACCAGTTGGACATGGCAACCGCCTACTACTGATTTCAAAGGATATATGGCGGAACTGTACCGTCAGGAGAATGGTACGGATGTGATTGTCGGTACGATTGCGGTAGATGTATCCAGTGATCCGGCACGTTTTCCGCGTTATGGTTTTGTCGCTGATTTCAGTCGGGAGAAGACGGCTGAAAAGACACAGGAAGAGATGGCGTATCTGAATCGTCATCACATCAATTGGGTACAGTTTCAGGACTGGCATAATAAACATCACTGGCCGTTGGGCGGTACACGCACACAGTTGGACGAGGTATATATGGACATCGCTAACCGGGAGGTTTATACAAGTTCGGTGAAAAATTACATTGAAGCGCAGCATCGTTTCGGTATGAAGTCTATGTTTTACAATCTTTGTTTTGGGGCGTTGAAGGATGCCGCTGCGGACGGGGTGAAGGAGGAATGGTATTTGTTTAAGGATGCTTCTCACACTACTAAAGACAGTCATGATCTGCCGGGCGGATGGAAAAGTAATATTTATCTGGTAGATCCTTCTAATAAGGAATGGCAGAAATATTTGAACGAGAGGAATGATGATGTATATGTGAACTTTGCCTTCGACGGCTATCAGATAGACCAGTTGGGACGACGCAGCACGTTGTACAATTACAACGGTATTCCGGTCAATCTGCGTGAGGGATATGCTTCTTTTATTGAAGCGACGAAGCAGGCTCATCCGGACAAGAGTTTGGTGATGAATGCGGTCAGCCGTTACGGTGCCCGTCAGATAGGGGAGACAGGTAAAGTTGATTTCTTCTATAATGAGGTGTGGGCAGATGAGGCTGATTTTACCAATCTGAAAGCCATTCTTTATGAAAATGGAGTCTATGGCAATTATCAGTTGAATACGGTTTTTGCAGCTTATATGAATTATAATAAAGCGAATAACCGAGGAGAATTTAATACGCCGGGTGTCTTATTGACAGATGCTGTCATGTTTGCTTTGGGTGGTTCGCACCTTGAGTTGGGAGGCGATCACATGTTGTGCAAAGAGTACTTTCCGAATGAGAACCTGACAATGAGCGAAGAATTGAAAACAGCGATGGTTCGTTATTATGATTTCCTGACTTCTTATCAGAATCTGCTTCGTGACGGTGGTACGGAGAATAGTGTTTCCATGAATTGTACCAATGGCGAAATGAGATTGAATAGTTGGCCTCCTCAACAGGGATCAGTTACTACTTATGCCAAGCAGGTAGGTGGCAAGCAAGTGATACATCTTCTTAATTTCTCGCAAGCGAACAGTCTTAGCTGGAGAGATGTGGACGGTACGATGCCGGAACCGGCTCTGATTACAAAAGCGGCTTTGCAAATGAATCTGTCGGCAAAGGTGAATAAGTTATGGGTAGCGTCGCCGGATGTACACGGAGGAGCTTTGCAGGAATTGGCCTTTACACAGGAGAACGGGGTTGTCTCATTTACATTGCCTTCCCTGAAATATTGGACGATGATTGTGGCTGAATAAAGCGGTTGCTACAGAATAACTAAAATGATAGGTATGATGATTAGATATAGATTATGGGTATGGGTGTTGTGCCTGGTATTTCCAACATGGGTTTGGGCGGAAAATGAGACACGTACATGCACTTCTTTTACACAGCAGGGACGTCAGGTGACTTTTCACCTGGCGGACAGTGCCGCCTTGCAATTGCAACTTTGCAGCTCTTCCGTCGTGAAAATCTGGTTCTCACCCGACGGGCAATTGCAACGAAGAAATGCTTCGTTTGCAGTGATTAATGAAGAACTGGAAGAGGTAGGAACTATTCATGTGGATGAACAGGCGGCCTGTTACGAGATATTTACTCCGAAGTTGCGTATCCGGGTGAATAAATCTCCGATGAGTCTTCAGATATTCGATAAATATCAGAAACTCTTGTTTAGTGATTATGCCGATAAAGGTCATGTCAGTGAAGGAACGAAGAAGGTGGAATATAAAGTGCTTCGTCGTGACGAGCACTTCTTCGGACTTGGTGAGAAAGCGGGAAAGATGGATCGTCGTGGCGAGTCTTATAAGATGTGGAATAGTGACAAACCTTGTTATAGTGTGGTAGAAGATCCTCTTTACAAGAGTATTCCTTTCTTTATGAGCAATTATCGGTATGGTATTTTTCTTGATAACACCTATAAGACAGAATTCAAATTCGGAACGGAAAGCCGTGATTATTACAGTTTTGAAGCGCCGAACGGGGAAATGGTATATTACTTTATCTTCGGTAAAGACTATAAAGAAATCATCAGCCAATATGTCGGACTGACCGGAAAACCTATCATGCCGCCGAAATGGGCGTTGGGTTTTGCCCAATGCCGCGGTCTGTTGACAAGTGAAAAGTTAAGCCGTGAAATAGCCGAAGGCTACCGGAAACGGGGAATCCCTTGTGATATTATCTATCAGGATATCGGCTGGACAGAATACTTGCAGGATTTCGAATGGCGCAAAGGAAACTATGAAAACCCCAAAAAGATGCTTTCGGATTTGAAGGAGATGGGTTTTAAGGTAGTCGTATCTCAAGACCCGGTAATTGCACAAGCCAATAAAAAACAATGGGAAGAAGCTGACCGCTTAGGCTATTTTGTAAAGGACAATACGAACGGCAAAAGCTACGATATGCCCTGGCCGTGGGGTGGGAACTGCGGAGTGGTGGACTTCACCCTGCCTGCCGTAGCCGACTGGTGGGGGGCTTATCAGCAGAAACCTATTGATGATGGTATCTCCGGCTTCTGGACAGATATGGGCGAACCTGCCTGGAGTAACGAAGAGCAGACGGAACGCCTGGTGATGAAGCACCATTTGGGTATGCACGATGAAATCCATAACGTCTATGGCCTGACCTGGGACAAAGTGGTGAAGGAGCAATTTGAAAAGAGGAATCCGGACCGTCGTGTTTTTCAAATGACTCGTGCTGCTTATGCCGGATTGCAACGTTATACGTTCGGCTGGACGGGTGATAGCGGAAACGGAGACGACGTATTGCAAGGTTGGGGACAATTAGCCAATCAGATTCCTGTAATGCTTTCCGCAGGTTTGGGATTAATCCCATTTTCTTCCTGTGATATTACCGGTTACTGTGGGGATATTGAGGATTATCCGGCTATGGCGGAACTCTATACCCGTTGGATTCAATTCGGTGCATTCAATCCTTTGAGTCGTATCCACCATGAGGGAGATAACCCGGTGGAACCGTGGCTTTTCGGACCGGAAGCGGAAAAGAACGCGAAAGCGGCTATCGAGCTGAAATATCGTTTGTTACCGTATATCTACACTTACGCCCGCGAAGCGTATGATACAGGATTGCCTATCATGCGACCTCTGTTTCTTGAATATCCAATGGATATGGAAACATTTTCTACGGATGCCCAATTCCTGTTCGGTCGTGAATTACTGGTAGCTCCCGTGGTGAAGAAAGGTGCCCGCACAAAGAACGTGTACCTTCCCGAAGGCACATGGATAGACTACAACAACAAGCAGATGGTTTACACCGGAGAGCAATGGACTACTGTTGATGCTCCCTTGTCCTCTGTTCCCATGTTTGTGAAGCAAGGTTCCATCATCCCCACCATGCCGGTGATGAACTACACCCATGAGAAACCGGTATATCCACTTACTTTTGAAGTCTTCCCCGCACAGGAAGGTGCACAGGCTGCCTTTACTCTCTACGAAGATGAAGGAGAAGACTTAGGATATCAGCGTGATGAATTTGTCAAAACACCGATTATTTGTAGCACTCTGGCAAATGGATATGAACTGACCGTCTCTGCCCGTGAAGGAAAAGGATACACTGTTCCCGGTCCGAGAAATCTGTTGTTCCGTATTTATTCTGCGAAAGCTCCGAAAGAGATAACTGTCAAAGGAAAGAAGATAAAGAAAACTAAACCGGAACGCTTGGAAGAAGATTTAGAGAATGACACTGAAACTGTAGCGTGGAGTTGGGATAAGGAAACAGGTGTCTGTAGTGTGAGAATACCTGATAAAGGTATTGATGAAAAGCTGATGATTACTTTTAAATAAACAGGGAGCTGTTGGCAAGCTAATATTTAGAGTTTTTCTTTCGTTTTATATGGATAATGTGTAGATTCGCACGAAACTCATATCAGAAATGTGTAAGTTATCACATTTCTGATATCAAAAGTGTGATTCATTATGAGAAGCTTTTCCAACCCGCTTACCTGGTTCGCTATTCAATGCTGAATTTGAAACAAGATGGTAATTTGATTAATATCCCCCTGTTTTTGGCGGATAAGACAAAAGAACTATTGAAGGATAAAAGTTGAAAGAGCCTTCTGAAGGAATCAGTAGCCTCTTAAAAAACGATGATTCTTAAAAAAGGAATATTTAATCATTGCAAGAAGGACGTGAATTGCAGTTTGGTAAAGAAAAGCAAGAAAATGTCCTGTATTTGTAATTACACGATTCTCTATTTCTGCTGTTTCGAAAATATGCCAATCAAGCTGCGATAGATTTTTGATTATTTTTGTTATTTGGAGAGCAGATGCCCGAATAACTAATCATTTTATTATTTTTTCCTTTCCGATATATTATGGTAAACTAGAGAAAAAATGTTTCTTAATAGTTCATTTTTATCTTCTTCACCGGGGAACGATAGCTTCCTCGGTGAGGAACAAGTCGATGCACACCGAGGAACACTTCGTTGGTTTTAAAGCAATGAGCGGTTTCTGAATAGAGAAAGATGCATATCCTGTTTGCTTTTATACAATATTAGGCATTCTTTTGTATGCTCATGCGTTTATTTATGCAGTTTATTTTCCGGTTCGTTATTTTCTAATTGGCCATTTCCTTGTATAATATTAAAAATAGAACATTGAAAGTATATATTATCAAGTCGATAAGCAGTTGTTTATTTAAATAAAATAAATTCCTATTACCCTTTTCAAGAAAGTATAATGATTAAGTAATATAGTATTAAAATATTGATTGACAATTGCCTATGTTTGCAACGTTATTTTAAATGGAAATCTAATACACAATAAAGTTGTTATGAGAAAATCAACAAGGATAATTTATTTAAAGATGGTTGCACTAGCTATGGTCACTACATTTTCCACTCTGAATGGTAACATATCTGCCAATACACTTCAGAAAGAACTCCATTCGGGATGGAGGTTTAAACAAGCTCGTCTTTCTAACTGGTATCCTGCTACAGTCCCGGGAGTAGTACACACTGACTTGATTGATAATAAAATCATTGAAGATCCTTTTTATCGCTTAAATGAAAGAGGTGTACAGTGGGTTGATAAGGAAGACTGGATTTATGAAACAACCTTCGATGTAGCACCCGAATTGATGGATAAAAACAATATACGGCTTTATTTTAAAGGGCTTGATACTTATGCAGATGTCTATTTGAATGGAGAAAAGATATTGGAGGCAGACAATATGTTTCGTGAATGGAAACTTCCCGTAAAAGATAACCTGAAAGCAAAGGATAATAAATTAAGGATATATTTCCATTCTCCTATTAAACGGGATATGCCTAAATGGGATGCGCTGCCTTTTCACTATGAGGCAATCAACGACCAGTCGGAGAATGGAGGAGTATTCAATAGAAAGGTTAGTGTTTTTGCCCGTAAGGCAGGCTATCATTATGGTTGGGACTGGGGACCTCGCCTGGTAACTTCTGGCATCTGGAGACCTGTTTTATTAGAAGCATGGGATGATTTGCGGATAGAAAATGTGTTTATCCGGCAAAAAGAGGTTTCTTATAAACAAGCCGACATTAGTAATATTGTAGAAATACTAGCCGATAAAGATATTGAGAAGGCTGAAGTTACGGTCAGAGACAATAAGACTGGAAAGATTTATGGTGCTACTACTACCTGCCTGACAAAAGGATTGAATAAGATTGCTGTAAACTTCTTTATAAAGAATCCTAATTTGTGGTGGAGCAATGGACTCGGAAAAGCCAATCTATATGAATTCCGGACCGAAGTAAAAACAAACGAGCAAAATAAGGACTGTCTTATAACTTCTACAGGAATACGTTCATTAAAAGTTATACGTAAGGAGGATAAAGAGGGAAGATCATTCTATTTTCAACTTAATGGAATACCTGTATTTTCCAAAGGGGCTAATTATATCCCTTGTGATAATTTTCTGCCTCGTGTGACGAAGGAACTGTATGAGAAAACGATCCTGGATGCTGTCAATGCTAATATGAATACTTTGCGTGTGTGGGGTGGAGGGACTTATGAAGATGATTATTTCTACGAATTATGCGATAAATATGGTATTCTTGTGTGGCAGGATTTTATGTTTGCCTGCAGCGTATATCCCTCCGAAGGTGAATTGCTGGAAAATATTCGTCAGGAAGCGATTGATAATGTTCGCCGTTTGCGCAATCACCCTTCTCTTGCTTTATGGTGTGGTAATAATGAATGTCTGGAAGCTTGGTTTGGTTGGAATTGGAAAGAAAACTATGCGAAGCAGAATCCGGAGTATGCCCGGATTATCTGGCAGCAGTATGAAGATCTGTTTCATAAAATGCTACCGGAAGTGGTGACAGAAAATAGCCCTGAAACATTTTATTGGCCTTCATCGCCCTTCAGTCGTTATGACGGAGTTTCCGAGAATAATAAAGGGGATACGCATTATTGGGCTGTATGGCATGCAAAAAAGCCGATCTCCGAATATAATAAGGTGCGTAGTCGTTTCTTTAGTGAATATGGTTTTCAATCTTTTCCCGAATTTGAGTCGGTCAAAATGTATGCTCCGTACCCTGAAGACTGGGAAATAACTTCCGAGGTAATGATGTCTCATCAACGGGGAGGTGAGTTCGCGAACAAACTGATTGAAGACTATTTGCTGAACGAATATCGCAAACCTAAAGACTTCGAATCATTTCTGTATATGAACCTTGTACTGCAAGGGGATGCTATTAAGACGGCTATTGAAGCACATCGCAGGGATATGCCTTACTGTATGGGGACATTATTTTGGCAACATAATGATTGCTGGCCGGTTGCTTCGTGGTCGAGCCGTGATTACTACGGACGTTGGAAAGCGCAACATTATTTTGCCAAGGCAGCTTTTCGGGACGTGCTTGTATCTCCCATAGTTAATAATGACAGGCTTGATGTATATATTGTATCTGATAGATTAAGGAAAACGAGCGCTATACTGGAACTGGAAGTCTGTGACATGGAAGGAAAGCTTGTTAATTCAATCAGAAGATCGGTAACTATTCCTGCTAATGAAAGTAAAGTCGTTATGTCCCACAAATTGAATTCATTTATAAAATCACAACCGGAAAATCAGCTTGTTATCTCCGCAACCCTTACCGATCAACAAGGAACGATTTACACAAATAATTATTTCTTGACGAAGCAAAAGGAGATGTTATATCCGCAAGTGAATATATCATATCAATTAAAGTCACTGCCTGACGGATATGAATTGACTTTAAAAGCAGACCGTTTTGCAAGAGCTGTATACTTGTCTCTTGATGGAATTGATAATTTCTTTGAAGATAATTATTTCGATTTGATGCCGGGAAAAGATAAGATAGTGAAAGTTCGTACCGATATTTCATATACGGACTTTTCCCGACAGCTAAAAATCAAATCGTTGGTCGATGGATATTAAATAAATGCACTTAATATTTAATCAACATCTGTTGCAGGATTGTACGGTATTCGCTAGGTGTGTTTCCTTTCTTCTTTTTGAATATCCGAATAAAGTTCGATAGATTATTAAATCCGCACGAGTAGCAGATTTCTGCTACCGTGTGTGATGTTTCAGTCAGCATCTGGCAAGCACGGGCCACACGGAGGTTGTTGATATAGTCAATAAAGGTGCAATTTGTTTTCTTTCTGAAGAAATGGCTGAAAGCGGATTCCGACATATTTACCAGAGCTGCTACATCTCCCAGTTTGATAGGTTCTTCAAAATTCTTCTCTATATAGTCGCAGACTTTTGCAATGCGTCTACTTTTTGAGGTACGTATCGTGTCTTTGGTGTCATAGAGATTACTGACTAAAATATGTCTGTCGGCAGTGGAGAGATCATACAAGATAGAGAGAAACTCTAAAACGGTGTGGAAGCCTTGCATCCGGGTAAGCTGGAGAATTTTCTCTTTCATTGCCAGCATGGTGTTTTCAGAAAAGCTAATTCCTTTCTGTGAGTCGAGTAACAGTTGTTTAATCGGGCTGAATAGTCGTTTCTCCAATATTGGAAAATTGAGCAGTTTGTCCGAGAACTGAATTGTCACCACATGATTGCCTTCTACAATCTCCCCTTTCCAGGCATGCGGAAGATTGGGACCAGTCATTACCAAATCCAGATTGTCAAACTTTTCGACTGAATCGCCTACAATTCTTTCTCCATACGTATTCATCACAAGATTAATTTCATAGTCGGAGTGATAATGTACCGGATAATCAAATTTTGCATTGGGATGATTTAAAACGATGAATAAATCATCAGAAGAAATGGGAGTAATTTCCTTTTGAATGTCTTTCATAAGAACTGTATTTAACTTGATACAAATGTACGAATAATAATAATACAAAAACAGGCTATTCAAAAAAGTATAATTATTAAGCAATATAATATCAAAAAACTATCATTATATGCCTTACATTTGCAAAGTGAATCATACTTAATAACTAATTGAATGCTATGGAATCATTTTCTATCGGAACTATTGATATTATAATCGTAGTCGTATATTTGCTATTTATTATATGGTGGGGTGTAAAGAACGGAAAGAGTTCGGATGCCCAATCGTATTTTCTTGCCGGACGTTCCATGCCTTGGTGGGTTGTAGGGTTGTCTCTGTTTGCCGCCAGTATATCCAGTACTACGCTTATCGGGCAATCGGGTGATGCTTATGATACGGGACTTGCCGTTTTCAATTATAACCTGACCGGTATTGTGGTTATGGTGTTTTTTGCTGTTTTCCTTCTACCTTTATATATAAGGTCGAAGGTCTTTACGATTCCGGAGTTTCTGGAGAAGAGGTTTGATAAGCGTTCCCGTTACTACTTTTCCGCTATTTGTATTATCGGAAATATTTTTCTGGATGCTGCCGGTGCGCTTTATGCAGCCGCATTAATTATCAAACTGGTATTACCTGAAGCTGATCTTCAGATGATTATTATAGTCTTTGCTATTATTGCAGCTTCATATACAATTCCGGGAGGACTTTCTTCTGCCATTAACGCGGAACTGATACAGGCGGTAGTTTTGATTTTAGGTTCGGTTTTGCTTACCTATTTCTGTTTTCAACAGGGAGGAAGTTATTTCTATCATTTGTTTGAAAACGATGATATATTGGTGAAGCTGATTCGCCCGTTGTCCGATAATGCCACTCCTTGGTTGGGGCTGATCGTGGGGATGCCCATATTGGGTATTTACTTCTGGGCTAATAATCAGACTTTAGTACAACGTGTTTTGAGTGCCAGAACTATTGATGAAGGTCGGAGAGGTGTTATATTCACCGGTTTTCTCACGATGAGCACATTGTTTATTATCGCTATTCCCGGATTGATTGCCCGTGATTTATTTCCAGGTTTGGATAAACCCGATATGGTATATCCTAATATGGTGATGCAATTAATGCCTGTGGGTTTGCTGGGTATTATGCTGGCTGCTCTGTTGTCTGCATTGACTTCTACGATTAGTGCTATCTTGAATTCTACTTCTACTTTGTTTACGATGGATTTTTATGCGAAGTTTAATAAACATGCTGATACAAAAAAGCTGGTACTGGTTGGTAAAATCGCTTCTTGTGTGATTATTCTGTTAGCTGCATTATGGGCACCTCAAATTGGTAAATTCGGATCTCTTCTAAAATATTATCAGGAAATGCTTTCTTATATTTCTCCTCCTATCGTAGCGGCTTTCCTTCTTGGAATTTTTAATAAGAGAGTGAATGGTGGCGGAGCTTTTATGGGATTGATTCTCGGTCTGGTAGTAGCGGTTCTTTTACTTTTCTTTAAAAATACGGTTTTTGGTGATTTGCACTTTTTATTGATGGTTCCTTTCTTGTTGATATTCAGTATAATAGTGATTTACATCAGCAGTTTCTTTTATGCGGCTCCGGGTAAAGATAAGCTTACTGACACCACCTTTTCTTTTAGCGATCTGAAAGAAGAATATGTAACCTTGAAAACAGTAGTCTGGTATAAGAACTATCAGGTATGGGCAGGGGTGTTACTTGTGTTAAGCGCATTGATTTGGATTATTTTTCAATAAAATAAATAGAATATATGAAATTAAAGAAATTTGAAGGAAACCCGATTCTTTCTCCGTCGGAAAAGAATGATTGGGAATCTTTGGTGACTTGTAATCCTGGCGTGTTCTATGATAACGGCATGTTTTATATGTTATATCGTGCTGCAGGTAATGATAGAGAACATGTTATCCGCTTGGGATTGGCTACGAGCAGGGATGGGTTTTATTTTGAAAGACACTCGGATCGGCCGGCTTTTTCTCCGAGTGTCGATGGGCCTGATTCCGGATGTGTGGAAGATCCTCGTATTGTGAAGTTTGATGGTGAGTATTATATTACTTATGCCTATCGGCCGGTACCACCCGGGCAGTATTGGAAGTTTGGGCATGATGAAGTTTTACTTCCTGAATGTGGTAAGTATGCTCCTGCAGCTATTGCTAAGAATTTAGGTAATACTGGGCTGGCTGTTACTACAGATTTTTGCCATTTTCGCCGTTTGGGACGTCTGACTTCGCCGGTGCTTGATGATCGCGATGTGATTCTTTTTCCCGAGAAGGTAAACGGACAATTTGTTATGTTACATCGCCCCAAGCAGTATATTGGCGAAAAATTTGGTGTAGAATACCCTTCTATCTGGATAAAGTTTTCGGATGATTTATTAGATTGGGAGGGTAAGGAAAGCCATCTTCTTCTGACAGGACGTGAAAATACTTGGGAGGAAAAGATTGGTGGAAGTACTCCTCCCTTGAAAACGGACAAGGGTTGGTTGATGCTCTATCATGGTGTGGAGCATGGCGGAAAAGGGTATTATAGGGTGGGGGCTTTATTGCTCGACTTGGATAACCCTCTGAAAATACTAGCCAAAACGCATGAATCAATTCTCGAACCGGAAGAGGACTTCGAGATAAACGGGTATTATAACGGTTGTGTATTCCCTACGGGAAATGTGATTGTGGATGATACGCTCTTTGTGTATTATGGTAGTGCGGATAAGTATGTCTGCGTGGCTACCTGCTCTGTAAATGAACTGCTCTCTTACTTGTTGACCGACTGCAAGGTGTAATTAACTGAATCTCCTTTATCTTTTAGTCTTTTAATGTGATGTGTATACACTGTTTATGTGTACATTGGGGAGGTTGCTATGCGAAAAATAGATAATCATAGATTAAATCGTTCAAAAAAGTATAATAATAGAGTAAATAGTGCGAATGAAAATGAAAGGTTATAGTCTATATTTGTATTATCAAATTATCAGTAAAGAATTCAACGCTTAAATTTTATATTATGATGAATAAACAGAAAAAACGGCTTGGTAGCATGTCACTCTGCAAAGTTGTGTTGATATGCCTTTTTTTGTCCGTATTTTCTACCGCATGGGCTGCGGTAGAGCAAACATCTTCCAAGATTACTGTGACTGGAGTGGTTAAAGATGTACAAGGTGAGCCTCTGATAGGAGCTACTATTAAAATTAAAGGTTCGGCTGTAGGAACAGTCAGTGATTTTGATGGGAATTACTCTCTGGCCAATGTGCCGGTGAATGGGGTTTTAGAGTTTTCTTATGTAGGTATGAATAGTATAGAAATATCGGTTTCCGGAAAAAAGGTGGTAAATGCGGTACTTAGTGATGCTACTCAATTACTTGATCAGGTGGTGGTCATTGGGTACGGGTCGGTGAAAAAGAGTGATTTGACGGGATCGGTTGCGACGGTAAAGCCGGAGGCATTAAGTGATATACCGGCTAATTCTGTTGAAGGATTGTTGCAGGGGCGTGCGGCTGGTGTACAAGTAATCAATTCGTCACAGGATCCGGGAGCCGGATCAACGGTTCGTATTCGTGGTAATAGTTCGCTGCGCGGATCCAATTCACCTTTGATTGTGGTAGATGGTTTTCCATTGGGAGATGCCGGTGATTTGAAACAGATTAATACCGATGATATTGTTTCAATGGAAGTATTGAAAGATGCTTCTGCTTCTGCAATTTATGGTTCCAGAGGTGCTAATGGAGTTATAATTGTAACCACTCGAAGGGCGAAAGAAGGAACTACGACGGTATCTGTCAAACAGCAGCTCACTTTCTCTGAATTTTCTTCCAAACTGGATTTGTGGAGAGACCCGGTGATGATGGCAATGTTGAACAATGAGGGACGTGTGAATGGTGGATTACAGCCGCTCTATATCGGTGCAAATAATTCTGCCGGTGTTTATTACCCGTCTATTGAGGAGCTTCAGACTACTTGGACAACCAATACCCGTTGGGATGAATTAGTGTTTAGAGATGCGCCTGTGTCTAATAATACAACAGTTTCTGTCTCCAGTGCTAACGAGAAGACGAGTTTTAACTTGAGTGCTAATTATTATACGGACCAAGGAATGTATATTGATGATGATTATAGTAAAGGGGGGTATAATCTGAATGTCAGTCATAAGATATATAAGAACTTTACGATTCGTGCATCCAATATTCTATATCTTGGCAACCGTAATAACAATGGCGGAATGGCTTATTGGAGAAATCCGATTTATCCTGTGTATAATGAAGACGGAACTTATTATCAGACTACTGCTCAAGATTATAGTCATCCTATCGCTATTCGCGAGCATAAAAAGGATAAAACCAAAATGCTGGATGTTATCTCATCCGGAGCTTTTGAATGGCAAGTGATACCGCAACTTCGTCTCACAAGCCAGTTGAATTATAAATATGGAAAATCTACCAACGACCAGTATCTGCCACAGAAATACACCCAAGTCGGTACGGAGAATCGTGGTAGGGGAGTCATTGGTAACACAGAGAATCAAAATTTTGTTTCCGAAACATTTGCCAATTACTCTCAAATGTTCGGCAAACATGAAGTGGGCGCCATGGTAGGTCATTCTTACGAGTGGTATCAATATCGTGATTCGTATCTGACTGCTAATGGTTTTGTGAATGAAGCATTGGGAAATGAGAATATGGGAGCCGGAGAGAAAGCGAACAATATTATTTCCAACGGGTTCTCGAAAAGTAAACTGGTTTCCGGAATGGCCCGTCTGAATTACACTTATGATAATAAGTATTTGCTTACTGCCACTTTTCGTGCCGACGGTTCTTCTAAATTCGGTAAGAATAACAAGTGGGGGTATTTCCCTTCCGGAGCTATCAGCTGGAAAGCTCACGAAGAGAAGTTTATAAAGAAACTAAATACATTTGATGAATTGAAGTTTCGTTTAAGTTACGGTATTTCGGGAAATCAGGGAATCAGTCCTTATCAGACTCTTAGCCGTTATGGAACGACTAAATATTACCATCAGGGACAATGGCTGACTGCTATCGGTCCCGGGTATGAGTCAGGGCAGTCCGGGCAAGACGGAATCTGGAAAATTTGGAGTGGAATTCCTAATCCGGATCTGAAATGGGAGACAACTGCGCAATGGGACTTTGGTATTGATATGGCTTTCTTTAACAGAAGACTTCGCGTCACTTTGGATATTTACAATAAAGAGACGTCTGATCTGTTGAGAGAAAGAAACCTGGCTCTTTCTTCCGGTTATGACCGCATGTGGGTGAATGATGGTAAGATTCGCAACCGGGGATTTGAAGTAACGATTGACGGAGTTATGGTAGATAAAAAAGATTGGAGCTTGAATGGAACTTTTATATTCTCTATGAACCGTAACAAGGTGGTTGATTTGGGAAGTAGTGTCGAATCGGGTCTATTGAAAGATGCCCGTACGGGAATGGAATATGAAGTTGTCGGTAACTTGAGTGAACAGTATCGCTCTTATACTAATATACTTGCTATTGGCCAACCGATCAATGTCTTTTATGGATATAAATGTGATGGAATTATTCAGACTTTGCCGGAAGGACTTAACGCAGGATTGTCGGGAGAAGATGCTATGCCGGGAGAATTCAAATATGTCAATACGTATGATGGGGACGGGACACAAGGTGTTGTGAATGAAAACGATAAATGTATTATCGGTGATCCTAATCCTGATTTTACGGCAAGTCTGAATCTTTCTTTCCGTTGGAAGAAACTGGATGCGAGTATTTTCCTGAATGGTGTGTTTGGAAATGATGTGTTGAACACCAAGACTTTTGGTGATCCGCATAATGCTGCACTCCGTTGGACACCTGACAACCCGACTAACAAATATCCCAGTCTGCGTGACGGACGTCAGACTCGCTTTTCTGACTATTGGATAGAAGACGGCTCTTTTGTGAGAATTCAGAATCTGACAGTAGGGTATACCTTTGATTTGCCTAAACAGAAAGTGTTTGCCTCGAAAATACGCCTATATATGAATGCTTCCAATTTATATACATTTACCAAGTTCGACGGGTATGATCCGGAAGTCGGGCAAAACGGAATTTATTCTGGTGGGTATCCTCGCTTGAGGAAATGGACAGTAGGTCTTGATATAACATTCTAAATTAAATGATATGAAAAAGAATATATACACTTTCATTTTAATAAGCTGTATCCTGGGCTTTTCCGGTTGCAGTCTTGATGAAGAGCCTTACGGATTCTATTCCGAAGATAACTTCTATAAAACAGAGGGGGATGCAATGGCAGCTATTCATTACGCTTATGCTACTCTTACCTATATCGAGTATTCGCGTGCTCTTTATTTCATCGGTGATATGCCTACTGAAATTATGACTACTAAAGGAGATGCCTCCGTTGATAATCGTGCCTTGAATCTGTGGAGAATTGATAACTTTGATACCAATGCTACTTTGGTCAATTTCTTTAAATACTCATTCATTGCTATTAATCGGGCGAATGCTGTCATTAAGAAGATGCCGGGTACGGATATTGATTCCAAGCTAAAGGATCAGTATTTGGGTGAAGCTTATTTTTTACGTGCATACAATTACTTCTGTCTTTCACGTAACTTCGGTTTGGTACCGATGCATTATGGAGTAGTGGAGACACTGTCGCAAACGGGTACTCCTTTGGCAAATAATATGGATGAGATTTATGATTTGATGATTGACGATTGTAAAAAAGCGGAAGAATTGTTGCCTGTATACGCTGCCCCCATAATGGGACGTATCGATAGAGTCGGTGCACAGGCTTTGTTAGCTAAAATCTATTTATATGCAGCTTCTGCCAAAGCAAATAATGTGCCTTTATACAAGGAAATGGCGAAAGATGTCAATTCTCTCTATCAAGATGCTATGACTTATGCCGGAAGAGCATTAGGATTGGATCCGGATTATCCGCAGAATACGTATGGTTTTGAAAGTGATTTGCTCAAGATTTATGATGTAGAGAACTTTGCCGGTAAAGAAAATATTTTCTTGATGTCTATGGATAGAACGGGAGAGGCAGAAGGACAATATTCTAAGATATCCAAAATGTTCCTTCCTTATATTGAGGGTGCTACTATCTGGATCAAGCAAGGAGACAAAGATGAATATATAAAATCTCATGACGGTTGGGGAGAATATCGTACGGAAATGAATTTCTATAATGAGTTTGATGGAAACGATTTGCGTAAGAAAGATCTCATTGTGGACAAGGTGTATAATGAAGATGGAACGGTAAAAGCGGAATGGAAACCGGATGGCGGTGATTTTGAGTACCCCTTCTGCCGAAAATACATCGATCCCAAATTTGATGGGGATAAGACTAGTACACGCCCCTTTCTCATTCGTTTTACTGACATTGCGATGGTGTATGCCGAAGCTGTCGGCCCGACTACCAAGGCTTATGAACTGATAAACTTTATCAGACATAGGGCAGGATTGGGGGATTTGACTCCAGGATTGCCGATAGATGAATTCCGGGAGAAAGTATATGAAGAACGTAAGTTTGAAATGGCTTTTGAAGGAGATCGTATGTACGATATTCGTCGTTGGGGCAGGATTGGAGAAATCAAAGAAGTGAAGGATGCCGGACTAAATGAAAGTCAATATTCTTTCTATCCGTTGCCGCAAACCGAGATTAATCTTAATCCAAGTTTAAGAGAATAATAAAAAATCGTGAGCTATGAATAAACTATTAAAATACACACTGTTTATCCTTTGTATGGGGGTAATGCAATCTTGTGTGAAAGACATGCAGGATGATTTGAATGATGGAGGATGGAATAACGAGAGGTCTGTAACGAATCTTAAATTCAAGAACCAGGTGGGACAGGCTGAAATTGAACGCATTGATGATACAACCGGGGAAGTTACCGTAACCCTTAATGTGGGGGCTATTCCTGATTTGTCAAAAGTTGAAATAGAATCTATTGAATTGTCGTATCAAGCCACAGCTTCTGCAGGTAAAGGCAGTACATTGGATTTTAGTAATCCGGAGCGAAAGTCGGTTCTTACTGTAACTTCCGCAACTGGAAAAACACGTGAATATATGATCTATGTGAATGAATTCCGTGAAAGTCTGGAAGGTACATGGTCGATTAATAATTTGATTATTTATGGTGGTACAGGTCCGGAATGGGGTGGCGGAAGAGTTTATCCGTTTATGGACAAATCATGGTGCTGGTATGATGAATATTCCCCGGAAAAAGAGTATGACAATACACTGACCTTTATTATGGAGAATATCACAGATGATGGAAACACATCCGGGAAATGTATAAATGCTGCCGGGCCTGACGGGAAATATGCAGATTTTATATTTAAAGGTTCTTCTAATCCGGCAGATAAGACGGATATTGATCTGAAGAAGTATTATCGGAAAATCCCAGTAGGAGAGAGCCGTTGGATTCGTAATTACAGTTTAGGTACCATTACTTTTATTGATTCGGACGGAAATGAATCGACTGCCGTACTCGAAAATCCGGGAACTTATACATTATTCCAGGGGGGAGGTTATACCAATACGGTAACTTTGCCGAATAATGCTTTCTCTTTCCAAATCAATGGTGTGGATGAGTGGACCTATATTTATACTGATTATGATGTGTTTGCTAAACAGGCACGTAAGTTCTTTGTACTCGTGACAAAAAATGAGGATTAACTAATGGATGATAAAATATGAAGAAATACTTCTTTCTTTTTATAGTTGCCTTTTTTGCATCCTGTGCTCCGGTAGAACAGGATGTAATAATCACTATAGATACGGAAACGGTGCTAAATGATTGCTATATAGGCAATGGGGCGCAGTGGGATCCTTATCAACTGGATTATGGCAAAGGTAAACTAACTATTTCGGAAGCCGATTGGGAGAAACTGTATGACAGACTTGATTTTATGCGTCCGCAGTTTATTCGTATCATGATTAATACTTCTTCGTTTGTTGACCAGGGGAGATTGGTGCCGGAACGGGGGATGGAAGTATTATCCAAAATGTTAGACTACTGCCAGAGTCGTAATGTGACTGTCATGTTCGGAGATTGGGGATGGAGTGTCATTCGTGCCCGCGAAGCAGAGATTGACAGTCAAAGTCTTCGTCACGCAGCTGCCTTGGTTGATTATCTGGTTCATAATAAAGGATATTCTTGTATCCGCTATTACAATCTAGTGAATGAGCCGAATGGTTATTGGGCTGCCACTAATAAGAGTTTTCCTCTTTGGGCATCATCTGTCCGGCAGTTTTATCAATATATGAAAGAATTTGACTTGATCGGAGAAGTTGGTATCGTCGGTCCGGATATTGCCATCTGGGATAAAGCGGAGACAAGATGGATAGATAGCTGTGCAGTGCAGTTGAACGAACAAATAGAACTTTACGATATCCATACTTATCCGTCTAAAGTCACCGTTAATTCTGGAGAATATGCAGATATTATTGCTGCCTATAAAGAGAAGATTCCTGAAGGAAAGAAAATCGTGATGGGAGAAATTGGTTTTAAATTTGTGGAAAAGGCTGATTCTTTGTATCAGAAGGAGAATATTCGTAGAGCCAGGAGTAAAGTTAACGCCTCGTTGGAAGATTCGCAGATGTTTGTTTATGATTATATGTATGGAACAGATATGGCAGATGCTCTTATTCAAACTGTCAATACAGGTTTTTCAGGTTCCATTGCCTGGATGCTGGATGATGCCATGCACTCTAATGAAGCACCTGACAAACTGAAGATTTGGGGATTCTGGAATATATTCGGTGAAGAATGTTTCGGGGCAGAAGAGGAAAACGTCCGTCCGTGGTATTATGCCTGGTCGTTACTGACCAGGTATATGCCTGCCGGAACTGCGGTTTATAGAACAGACACCACCGGAGAGCCTTTCGTAAAGGCTGCCGTATCAGGAAAAGATGGGAAATATATGATTGCTTTGGTGAATGTTTCTGATAGTCCCAAAACGGTAAAACTAAAAAGTGATGTTCTTTCTTCTCTGTCAGGTTGTAAAAAGTTCATCTATTCGGACGGTACGTTGAAACAGAAAGGAGATTGTCTCCTTTTGCCGAATGATGAGAACTTGATTCTTCACCTTGAGAAAGGAGAGACAGTGACTATGCCGGCAGAATCACTGATAGTGTATACTAATTACGATTATTAAAAACAGAATGATGAATTTAAAAACAATAATAGGAACTTTTGTGGTGGGGATGTTGCTTGTTTCATGTACGCACTCTGACAACCGGCTGACAGTGAATGTATTTCAAGAGGTTGTTACTTCCGGTTACATAGGAAATGGTGTGGAGTGGGACCCTTACGATGAAGCCGAGTCATGGGGAGCCTCCGTTTCTGACGAAGACTGGCAGAAACTGTTTAAACGCCTTGACTTTATGCGTATGGGGTATGTGCGTTGTATGATTAACAGTCCTTTTCGTTATTATGATCCGCAGACGGGAAAGTATGATAAAACACGTAATATAGCGTCACTTTCCCGCTTGTTGCAGTATTGTACGGATCATAATATTGTGGTGATGTATGGTGAATATAATCCCCCTACTTGGGCTATGAAGGATGAACAATGTTGGGTGGATATGTCTGTCGATTACCTGAATTATCTGGTCAATGATCTTGGCTTTTCCTGTATCAAATATTTTGTGATCTTTAATGAACCTGATGGGAATTGGGCTTCAACTGACGGTGACTACGACCTGTGGAAATCCATGTTACTCCGTTTTGCGGATAAGATGAAAGAATATCCCGGACTAGACGGCAAAGTGAAGTTTGCCGGCCCTGATGCAGTCGTTGATTACAAGAATCCGTCTTCTCCATTTGACGCGGCAGGATGGGTGAAACAGGCGGCCACCGACTTGGATTCGCACATCGGTATTTACGATATTCATGCCTATCCCGGACAACATGAAGTACGTTCTGGGCAATATGCGGAGATTCTGGCTCGCCATAAGGAATTTATTCCTGCTGGTAAAAAGATTGTGTTGGGAGAGGCCGGTTACAAATATTGGCGTGAAGCAGATTCGTTGTTAATGAAAGAGTATAACCGGCGTGTCGAAGGTCATCCGTTTACTAAAGGTACAGATTCTAATATGTTGGTATACGACTATTTTTATGGTCTTGATATGCCATTGCTCTGTATGGAGGTAATGAATGGAGGATATTCGGGAATAGCTGCCTGGATGTTGGATGACGCAATGCACAGTAGCGGTGATTCTGGTAAGACGGAAGATATTAAGTTGTGGGGAATGTGGAATATCTTAGGAGAAGAAGTCTTCGATGACCCTTCGCAGGAAGAAATCCGTCCGTGGTATTACACTTGGTCATTGATGTGCCGTTATTTTCCGACTGGTTCTAATATCCTTAAAACAACGCTTGATCGCACGAAAGGTGTTTATGCGGCTGCTGGAGAATATCAAGGAAAATATGTTTTTGCTGCCGTTAATATAGGAGACGAGGATCGATCTTTGGATATTTCTTTGCCTGCTGCTCTCGAGAATGTTTCTTTATATGTATATGAAGAAGGGAATAGGCAAACTAACAATGAAGGACACCCCGTCCCTGTCCAGACAGGATTAACTGTTGATGGAACTTATCAGACTATCCTCAAGGCTCAAAGTTTTATTTTATTAACGAATATAGATTAAAAGACAGATAATTATGAAAAAGCAAATCAATATACTTTTGGTCGGATTAGCATCCGTCTTTATGAGTTGTAGCGATGTGGAAGAGGTATCGGCGCTTTATCCGGAATATGAAGAAGTGAAAGAACTCTCCATTGTAGATAAAAATGCGACTTCCGAGACTAAAGCCTTGTATTCGAATCTTTGGGCTATTCAGTCAAAAGGTTTCATGTTCGGACATCATGATGATCTTTGGTATGGTCGTAAATGGTATAATGAGGAAGGACGCTCCGACACTCATGATGTTTGTGGTGACTATCCGGCGGTTTTCAGTTTTGATGTTGCTGAAATAATGGATGATCGTTATCAGAACCCGGAAAATGAAATCCGTAAAAGAGTCGCTTTAGAGGCTTATGAGCGTGGCGAGGTACTTATTGCATGTGCACATCTGAATAATCCGTTGACCGGAGGTGATTCATGGGATAATTCCAGTAATGAGGTTGTGAAGGAGATTCTTAAAGAGGGAAGTCTTACACATCTTAAATTTAAAACTTGGCTGGATCGTTTGGCGAATTTTGCACTGAATTTGAAAGGTAAGAATGGTGAATTAGTTCCGGTCATTTTCCGCCCTTATCATGAGCATACCCAAACATGGTCGTGGTGGGGGAGTTCATGTACGACCAGTGATGAATTTACTTCCTTTTGGAAGTTTACCGTCAATTATTTGCGGGACACAAAAAATGTGCATAACCTTATTTATGCGATTTCCCCGCAAATAGATTCTGTGCAGGGACGTGAGAACTTCCTATTTAGATGGCCCGGCAATGATTATGTAGATTTTTTAGGAATGGATTCTTATCATGGTTTGAGTCCGGTTGTGCTGACTACCAATATGAATACCTTGTCTCGTCTGTCAAAAGAACTGAAAAAACCGTGTGGGGTTACAGAAACCGGAGTAGAGGGTATTCAACGTGATGGTGTTCCGGAGAAAAACTACTGGACACAGCAAATCCTTACCCCTGCTACGGGACAGTTTGTCAGCATGATTGTGATGTGGAGAAACAAATATGATCCTAGTGAAAGTGAGTCGCATTTCTACTCTGTTTTTAAAGGGCATGCCTCTGAAAAGAGTTTTATAAAGATGTATGAAAGTCCGGTTTCGCTTTTCTCTGCCGATTTGCCGGATATGTATACAATGGCTGAAGGAATGAATGTGAAATGATAAACGCTGATGTTATCGCTTTTTATATAAGAATTAGTCTTATGTATACAGAAGACTAGTTTTCTAGCTGAATAACTTTATTCGTCTGACAACTGTATACTTTTTGTCTGACAGTTGTTAGACGAAAGTTCAACAGTCGTCAGACGAATAATTTTTTGCATGAACAGAATTAGCTGTATGTAGAAGGACTATTTCTTATTAGAATTTCGTAATATTGCATTTTATAAGAAACGTGGATGCCATTTGGTTGTATGCTGCTTATTGGGAAAGAATACTAAAAAATACTGAAATAAATAAGATCATGAAAAAGATTTGCCTTCTTCTCTTTTTGTTTTGTACTTGCATTGCTCAAGCACAAAATGCTTATCGCACAGACAAAGATATATCTTATGTCTCTGGTTCCGAAACGGATACCTATCGTTTGGAACGTTGTAAACTGGATATTTATTATCCTGAAAACAAGAAGGATTTCTCAACTATTGTCTGGTTTCACGGTGGTGGTATGGAAGGTGGAAATAAATTTATTCCCAAAGAATTGAGAGAACAAGGGTTTGCAGTAGTGGCGGTGAATTACCGTTTGAGTCCGAAAGCAAAAAATCCGGCTTACATCGAAGATGCGGCTGAAGCTGTGGCATGGGTTTTCAAGAATATTAAGAAGTATGGTGGTCGTAAGGATCACATTTTTGTTTCCGGTCATTCTGCGGGAGGCTATCTTTCGTTGATTCTGGCAATGGATAAAAAGTACATGGCAGCATACGGAGCAAATGCCGATAGTGTAGCTGCTTATCTTCCGGTGAGTGGTCAGACGGTGACACATTTCACTATTCGCAAGGAACGAGGTTTGCCTGACGGTATTCCGGTGGTTGATGAGTATGCTCCGGTAAATAAGGCCCGCAAGGAAACTGCTCCTCTCGTGTTGATTACGGGGGACAAGCATCTGGAGATGGCGGCAAGATATGAAGAAAATGCGTTGTTGGAAGCTGTCTTGAAAAGTATAGGTAACGAGAAGGTGACTTTGTACGAAATGCAAGGATTCGATCATGGTCAAGTACTTGGCCCGGCATGTTATCTGATTGCAGATTATGTGAAGAGATTCAA
Organism: Bacteroides sp. D22; assembly: GCF_000163675.1. Taxonomy (NCBI): domain Bacteria; kingdom Pseudomonadati; phylum Bacteroidota; class Bacteroidia; order Bacteroidales; family Bacteroidaceae; genus Bacteroides; species Bacteroides sp. D22. Next base: position 98,934 of record NZ_GG774810.1, read on the forward strand.
ATAATATAGTTATAATAAGAATAGATTGGAAGATGAAAACACGCAGTGATGCTTTTCAGTTTTGGAAAGAATTGGATTGGGAGAAACCGGCTCCGGGAATCCGCCGCCAGATAATGGGGTATGACGGGCAACTGATGATGGTGAAAGTGGAATTTGAGAAAGGTGCCGTCGGTTCTATGCACCAACATTATCATAGCCAGGTTACTTATGTTGCAAGCGGTAAGTTTGAATTGACCATTGGAGATCGGAAAGAAATTCTTTCTACAGGTGATGGTTATTATGTGGAACCTGACCAGCCTCATGGATGTGTTTGTCTGGAAGCAGGTGTATTGATTGATACATTCAGCCCTATGAGAGCTGATTTCTTAATATAATATCTAGCAGGAAGTCAGATATATGTGGTATGAATTTACCACATATATGGTATTTACCCTGAACAGAATCCGCACTATCTTTGTCATATATTAAAACAAGAGAAATTTAAAACAGATATATATGGAAAAGATAGCAAGAAAATTGACGGATTTGGTGGGTAATACTCCGTTATTGGAACTTAGTAACTATAATACAAGTAACGACCTGAAAGCTCGTCTGATTGTAAAGATTGAATCTTTCAATCCGGCAGGAAGCGTGAAGGACCGTGTAGCATTGGCTATGATTGAGGATGCAGAAACGAAAGGAATTTTGCATCCCGGAGCAACTATCATTGAACCGACCAGCGGGAATACCGGTGTGGGGTTGGCTTTTGTTTCGGCAGCTAAAGGCTATAAACTGATTCTGACGATGCCCGATACCATGAGTATCGAACGGCGTAATCTTCTGAAAGCTTTAGGGGCGGAATTAGTATTGACTCCTGGTGCGGATGGTATGAAAGGAGCCATTGCCAAAGCTGAAGAACTGAAGGCGGTCACTCCGGGAGCTGTCATCTTACAACAATTTGAGAATCCTGCTAACCCTGCCATGCATTTACGGACTACCGGTCTGGAAATATGGAGAGATACCGAGGGGAAAGTCGATATCTTTGTGGCCGGAGTAGGTACTGGCGGGACAGTTAGCGGTGTAGGGGAAGCGCTGAAGATGCGTGATCCGAGTATAAAGATCGTGGCAGTAGAACCTTCTGATTCTCCGGTACTATCGGGAGGTAAACCAGGTCCGCATAAGATTCAGGGAATCGGTGCAGGGTTTGTTCCTAAAACGTACAAGGCTTCTGTCGTAGATGAAATTATTCAGGTGCAGAATGACGATGCCATTCGTACGAGTCGTGAATTAGCCAAACAGGAAGGTTTGTTGGTAGGCATATCTTCAGGAGCAGCCGTATATGCTGCTACGGAACTGGCGAAGCGACCGGAAAATGCCGGGAAAATGATTGTTGCATTATTACCCGATACAGGTGAACGTTATTTATCTACCATTTTGTATGCTTTTGAGGAATACCCTTTGTAATAATGCCGCTTTCCTTCAGATAAAAACAACCGCTCCTTTGGGCTCAAACGATTGTCTTTTTGTTGTAGACATACGGTCGTTTGGATCAAGAGGAGCGGTTGTTTAAATTTGGTTGAACAGCTGTTAGAGGCTGTTCAGCCGGTTAGATGATAATTTGAATTCACCACAAAGTAACGCAGTGTCTCATAGAGTTATTGTCGGGAGTGTATACATTAATAATGCGCATTTACTTATAAATGTCTACTTAGTCGCCCCTTAGAATGTGCTTTTACGCCTAATAATCAACATATTAATATATAAATTGCTTTGATATATCTGCAAGTTTTTGTATCTTTATGGTTGAAAACTTGCAGATTATTATGATAAACAAGACCACCCCTCAGCCCTCCTTGTTCAGCTCTTTGACAGACCAGCTGAATCCCAGGCATCCCTTATACCTGCTTGCCAATAAGATAGACTGGCGCCGTTTTGAAGAAGCTTTCTCCCCGCTA
>NZ_GG774810.1:101391-111405 GCF_000163675.1 Bacteroides sp. D22
ACACACGCAAGAAGAAACATAAGCTATTCTGCAAGCGTGCAGGAATAGAGCCGACTATCGGGCATTTGAAATCAGACTTTCGTTTAGGACGCAACTTTTATAAAGGTGTGTTCGGGGATGTTGTCAATCTGCTCTTAGCCGCAGCAGCGTACAACTTCAAAAGAGCCATGAGGGTTCTTTGGCTACTTGTTGAAAAAATCTGCGGGACACTGTTTTCTTGCAATATCCCGCAGATGAGTACTTTTTAAGGGACGACTACTTATAAGTAATAGTCACTACTTGATTTCCGCATTGCATACGGAAATCCCCTTGTTCCAGTACCCATTGCCCGTCAGAATTGACAAAAGCCAAGTCGCTGCCTTTGATGGATAGAGTGACAGTTTGGGTTTCGCCCGGTTGTAGTTCCACCTTTTTGAAGGCTCGTAACTGGCGGTTTTCGGGAGTAAGCGAAGCCACAAGATCACTGCTGAATAGCATGACAACTTCTTTTCCGGCATATTTACCGGTATTGGTTACATCTATGGAAAAGTGCAAATCATCTCCTGTGGTAAACGAAGATTTGTCCGTTTGGAAGTTGCTGTATTCGAAAGTGGTGTAGCTCAATCCGTATCCGAAAGGCCATTGAACGGAGACTACTGCATTGTAGTCGTAAGCTCCTTCCATTTTGTCCATCTCTTCACTCACCCGATAATCGTAGGTAGTCAGTGCTGCTTCGTGTCGCGGATATGTGTAAGGCATCTTGGCACTGGGGTTCACGTCTCCTGCCAGAATGTTCGCTAATGCATCGCCACCATAGTTTCCGGGTAATAGAATGTCAATAACAGCATCAGCCAATGGCTCCAACTCGTTGATAATGCGGGGACGACCCTCATTGAGTATCAGGATGATCGGTTTTCCCGTAGCGGCAAGTGCCTTTACCAGTTTGCTTTGGTTGGCAGAGATGGCAAGTTCGGAAAGATTACCGGGTGTTTCGCAATATGAATTTTCACCGATGCAGGCGATAATAATATCCACGTTGCGGGCGGCAGCCACAGCTTTCTCAATCTCCGGTTCATTTTCTTTCATGTAAGCACCTTCGGGTTTGTAGGTTACGCCCTGTTCCAGACGGACATGATCGGCTCCGAATTTGTTGCAGATTGCTTCGTAAATGGTGTTATATTTGTCGGCAAATCTGTCGGTCAGATGTCCTTGCCACGAATAGCTCCAACCGCCGTTCAAGCAGCGCATAGAGTTAGCGTTCGGACCGGTTACCAGTAGCTTTTTCCCTTGAGGAAGCGGAAGAATATTATCTTTATTTTTTAGCAATACTTCCGATTCTTCAGCTGCATGAAGTGCGATAAGTGCATGCTCCTTGCTGCCGAAGAGAGGATAATCTTTCAATAAAGTGTTCGGATGATCGAACAGACCCAGACGGAATTTAAGTCTAAGCACCCTGCGGACGGCATCGTCAATACGGCTCATGGACACTTTCTTCTCTTGCACTAACTCTTTTAGTAGTGTACAATAATTGAGATCATACGGTTCCATAGCCATGTCTATACCTGCATTGATTGCCATTTCGATGGCTTCTTTTTTGTTTGCCGCCACATGTTCGCGGGTATAAAGATTGTTGATGTCCGCCCAGTCGGTGATTAACATTCCGTCCCATCCCAAGTCTTCTTTCAGCCATTGTGTAAGGAGTTCGCGGTCGGCGTGCACAGGCTTTCCGTTGATGGAACCACTGTTGACCATTATAGTCAGTGCACCAGCTTCCACACAAGCCTTGAACGGTGCAAAACATTTCTCACGCAGTTCGGAAACCGATATATAAGCCGGTGTGCGGTCTTTACCGGTACGTGGCATGCTGTATCCCATGTAATGTTTCACGGAGGTGGCGATTCGGTCGGCGGGAATATGGTTAGGATCATCTCCTTGGAAGCCTCGGACAGCAGTGCTGCCCATAATGGCATTGACTAAACAGTCTTCTCCATAATTTTCCCATACACGCGGCCAACGGGGATCACGTGCCATATCGACGGTGGGAGAGTATGTCCAGGGACAATTGCTAGCCCTTGTTTCATAAGCCGTTACACGTGCCGCTTCGTAGGTCAAATCCGGATTGAAGGCAGCACCCATATTGATATTTTGAGGAAAGAGCGTTCCGCCCAATGTATAGGTAGTACCATGATTCTGATCCAGTCCGTAGATACATGGAATACCAATCTCCGTCATCGACAGTTCTTGTATTCGACTGATAATCTCGTTCCACTTTTCAGGGCTTTGTGCTACCGGGCCGGGAGCATTGAGAAACGAACCTACCTTATATTCAGCAATCGCTTTGTGGAGCTTTGTCTCGTCCAATTGGAATTCTCCATTTATCGTCTCTCCTAATACATCAATAGCAAGCTCGGTCATTTGCCCTATCTTGGCGTCAAGGTCCATCTTTGATAGAAGCTCTTCCACTTGTTGTTCTATTTTTGCGTCTTCAGGAATGGCAGTGGGAACTGCCTGTTTGGAACAGGCAGTCATTGCGATAGATGCGGTCATTAATATAATATTTCTTAGTTTCATTATGATTTGTTTTTAAGTAGCATCGTTTATGTAATCTGTCATTCAGAGGGATTTAACCCGAAGAATGACAGATACTTATGGTATGAATGATTTTTAAACTTACTTAGGAACATTATTTCACGGTTACCAAATCTACATAATAGCCATGTCCTACACATAAAAATCCGTTTTCAGCTTGAATCATATTCAGCATGTCTTGGGTCAGTGTCAGTGCGTATTCACCGTTTTCCGAGAAGTTTATCGGGTCTGTGAAGTACGACCAATTGCCGGTAGCAAGTCGCATCTGATGATATTCGGCAGTAGGTTCTATGGAGTAGACAACTTTTAGTGTCGATCCGGCTGTGATACCGGCAAATACATCCATTGGAATCAAACCAAAAGTTTTGTTGGGATCACCGTCCGGCTTATCCCACGAAACGTAATGGTGCCCTGACCAAAGTGTTATTTCGGTAGATACGGTCACAGTCTGTTCGGTAGTCGTAATATTATCGTTCAAGAACTGCACAGCCTCTCCGCTACGGGTTTTGCCTGTCATCGTATAGTTTCCATCAGACAAATCCGGACAAGTCAGCGTAACTTCCGTAGAAGATTGATTGCTGAATTGAGACACCGTCTGTCCGCCGATAGTTAGAGAAGCGATGTTTTCAAGATTGATACCGGAAATGGTCCAGTCCACGTTGGCAGTAGCCCGGTTAGCACCTGAAATGACAAGGGAAGCATTGGTCACTTTCACCATGTCGGCTCCATATTGATTGCCGTCGGCATCTTGCAGAACGATGCGGTAATCGCCTTCGCTTACGCCTGTCGGAACGATGTATTCCAGATAACTCTCATCTGCCGATTCAACATAAGTAGGATCGGTGATCGTGTTTCCTCCCAAGAGGATGGCTGTTACGTTCTGTAAATTACTGCCATATAAACGGGCAGTCTTACCGGGAGATACAATTCTCTCAAAAGCTACTTCTTTAGATTGAGGGTCATCAGCCAACGGATTGACCACCACTAATCCTTCACGGGAAGTCTTCTTCCCTTTCACAGTTTCCACTTCTATTTTCAAATTATACGTACCGGCTTTCAGACTACGGTTGATTTCTTTGTCGGAGTCGGTACCCGATTCTACTTCCTGTCCATCAATGAACCAGGTTACTGTGGTGTAATCTTTCGGAGTCACGGTCAGCGCGATGGATAAGTTCGCATCCCGGCTGATGTTGGCGAATGTAGCCAATTGGCCGTTCGTCCTGTCAGGGAATACTGGGGCAAGGATATGCGGATCATCATTTTCTGTCACCGTAGCGAACGGTTCTTCCTCGGTGCATGCAGTAAATGTGGAGCCTACAGCGAGTAGGGCAAATAGTGCAATATATATCTTTTTCATAATGGATGATTGTTTAATAGTTAGTTTTCAGTATCCCACCACAGAAGGCTGTGCCAATTATCTGTTCCTCCCATGCGCTCGATGGCTTCATTGTAGCTTTTCTTATTATAGGAAGATTCCAATACAGGATAGCAGAGACGTACCGGAATTTCCGTTCCACCGGTGAGATATTGTCCGAACCCATATTCTGCCGGTGATTTCAACTTCGGATAACCGGAACGACGCACGTTTGCCCAACATTCGGCAGGATTGGTAAAGTGAAGAATCCAGGCCTGTGTATTGATAGCTTCAAGTTTCTGATTGTCCGTATGTCCGAACGTCCCTCTACCTTGAATGAATGCATCAAACTCTGCATCAGTAGTAGCCGTGCAACCGTAGTTGTCTGTCAGGAAATCCATAGCTGCACGCACTCCTTGCTTGTAAAGATCTTCTGCCGACACACTGCCGACATTCCATTTTTTCACGGTAGCTTCCGCCATCAGGAATTTCACTTCTGCAGAGGTCATCACTACGCCCGGATTGTCGCTTTTTAGGAAATTATTGGCAAGTTTGGGTTCCACTTCACGAGCCATAGTTACCGTAACGGAAGGATTGTTAACGGCTAATTCCTTACAAATATCGCTGTCGTACCCTGTAGGCCATGGCTCCCACGAGTAGGCACCCGGGTCGCGCGGACTGAAATCAATCCCTTTTTCAATCATCTCCTGGGTGATGTCGACACGATTGTCGGGACTGGTGGCACTCATCAACCCGTCATAATAACAACGGGAAATTTTGAATGTACGAGGGTCACCGGATTGGCGTAGCTGATTAAAGAAAGTGGAGCAGAGGTAGCTTGGATTATTAGCGGGGTCGTTGCCGAACAATAACTGTGACAATGAATTTCCGCGATAATCAGAGTAAGCTTCTTGTCCGAAACTAAATGCGATTGTCATGTATTTGATGAGCGCATCGCTTGAGGCGTCCGTTATCACACCCCCATTGGCAACCAAAGCATTTTCAAATTCCGTTTGTGCCTTTGTAGGATTGACATTGGAGATTCGCATGGCAAAACGTAGGCGAAGCGAGTTTGCCAGTTGTTGCCATTTAGTTACATCACCGGCATAGATGAGGTCACCTGTCACTTTATCTTTGGTCGGATCGATTTTATTGACGGCATCTTCCAGCTCCAGAAAGAAAGCGTTGTAAATATCTTCCTGTTTGTCATACTTCGGATTGAACTTTCCTTCGAGGAATCCCAGGCCGGCTTCACTGAAAGGAGCGTCTCCGTAAGTGTCGGTGATGATAGACATAAGATAAACCCGATAAATGCGGAGCACAGAGTTGATGTTCACTTTCTCTGCATCTTCGGCTGTGCGATATTGAGCATCAATGATATTCTTCAGGGATTGAGTGTAGAACGATGTCCAGATACGGCTCATTTCATTATTGTCTAGCGTATGGCGTCCGCCGTAGTTGGTGGTGTTCCAACATCCCATCAGTTGTTGGGTGAATGCATAATGGTAGTTACGGTAGATTTCCATCATACTAAGGTCTCCGTACGTTTGCAGTTGGGCAGTGGTGAGCTGCGCATTCGGGTCGATGGTAGCGGCCTTGGAAGGGTCGGTATTCATGTTTTCCATGTATTCATCGCTGCAAGAAGCGAAAAACAGGGCACATGCCATCGTGATGATTGTGATGTATTTAGATTGTCTCATGATATATCTTTTTAGAATTTCACATTTACATTAAAACCATAGCTTCTGCGTGAAGGCAACGAACCGTATTCAAGTCCCATACCGGTGGTATTGTTGTAGTTGGAATCCGGGTCGATATTCGGGATATTCTTCCATACGATGAACGGATTGCGGGCAACGAACGAAACGGTCAGTCCGCTTACTACATTCTTCAGCCAGGATTTGGGTACATTATAACTCAACGTCAGCTCACGGCATTTCACGTATGAGTTGTCGTAAATAAACATAGAAGGTGCATTACGGCAAACGCTCATCCAGTAGTCTTCCGGATTGATGTAGATGTCGTTGGGGCGATACGTTCCATCACCGTTGTCGATGACACCCGGAGCAACGAATCCGCCTGTCGGCTTCCAGTTATCGGCTCCTTTTGCAATGCCGGCTGCCAATCTTTCTTCTTCCGAGCGATACCAGGCGTCGCGTCCTGCCAGTGTTTCCGGACTTTTACCCGATTCGTAAGCAGCACGGGCAGACATAGAATAGAGGTCGGCGCCTACTTTCACATCGAATACCGCTACCAGCGAAAGATTCTTGTAGGTAAAGTTGGTGAGCAATCCACCTGTCCAGTCCCAAGAGGCATTACCCAATACGTGGTTGCTCTTGTCATATTGCGGCAGACCGGTTTGCGGGTCAATCAGAATATCTCCCTTTTCGTTCCGTTGGAAGTCCGGGCCTACAATAGAACCAAAGTTCTCGCCTACTTTAGCGGCCACCTGAACGTCGAGCCAAGATGCTTTTTCCAGTTCAAACATATCCGATTCGCCATCCAGTTCTTTTACCTTGTTGCTGTTTTTGGAGAAGTTCAGATTAATGTCCCAGGAAAAATCGCGTGTTTGAATCGGTCGTGTGCTAAGGGCAATTTCAATACCTTTGTTTTCTATCTTGCCGGCATTAATCAAGCGATAGTTATAACCGGTTGTCCAGGAACTTGCCATTCCCATAATTTGGTTTTTACTGATTTGAGAATAGTAGGTGAAATCCAGTCCGATACGGTTCTTCAGGAATTTCAATTCCAATCCCATTTCCACGGAGTTTGTTTTGGTTGGTTTCAAGTCTTTGTTGGGGATGGTTCCGTTATCGATATATCCGATGGTATATCCGGGATAAGCATATTTGGATTTCGTATAGACGAGTCCCAATTGATAAGGATCGGTATCGCTACCTACTTGCGCCCATGACATACGCACCTTTCCGTAAGGCAGGAGGTCGCCCAGTTTTGTCAGCTCGGAGAATACAAAGCTACCGGAGAAAGAAGGATACACATACATGTTGTTGCCAGTGGGAAGGGTAGACGATTGGTCGCCACGCAACGTAGCATCGAGGTAAAGCATGTGTTTCCATCCCACGTTCACTGCTCCGTAAACCGAATTAATCTGCTTGCGGTAACTGCCGGGCACTACACTGATCTCGTTGAAACTCGTCAATGAAGGGACATCGCGTATCTTCATGTCTTGAGCAGTGGTAACGATGGTCTGGTTGTTCACCTTATATACATTGCCGCCTAACGTAGCGTTGAAATCGAAATCACCCCAATGGTTGTTGTAGAGAGCCAACACTTCAAAGTTGTACATGCGGTTGCGGAAAGCACTGTTTTGAAGTCTTCCGGCTTCGAATCCGGGAGTGGTAGGTGCTTTGTAATCATCGAACGTGAACCAGTTGAGTTCGGCACCCAGCGTTGCCTGAAGTTTCAGATGTGGGTCGATGTTCCATACGGCCTTGCCGTTCATGCGGAACAAGTCTTTCTTGGATTTATTGAAGTTCTTATAGATATCCCAGTACGGATTCACGTTGTAGGGATCCATGCCGTTCCAGTTGGAATATTCGCCGTCGGCAGTCTGATAGGTTTGCAACCATTCCTGGTCGTAGGTGGTGGCAAGAGTCATCAGGTTTTTACCGATATTGGACTTGCTGTCGCCCAGAGCCGGACGGTTCTTCACGTCTTCCCGTGTATAGTTGACGCTGAAATCCAGGTCTACCTTTCCTGCAGACGTATTGGCGCGCAGGTTGAAAATGTCACGGCTCATGTGAGTTTGGGGAACAATGTCTTTATTGCGCATATCCGTATAGGTAAAGCGAATTCCGGTTTTTCCGCTGTTCACACCTATGATGGCGGAGTTGGTGGCGGTGATACCCGTGCGGAAGAAGTTGGACGTATTGTCGGGGACAATGAGGAAAGGGCGTTCCACGCCGTCGAAATACTTCAGCATGTTTGAACCGTCCGCTTTGGGACCCCAACTTTTGTTTGTGTTGGATATGGCATCATAGCTATAAGTACCGTTGCTTCCCATACCGTATATCTGTTGCACTTCGTCCCATTTGGCAAGTTGGGTATCGAAAGTCAGTGTTCCGTTATATTCCACGCTGATTTTATCCTTGTTGGCTCGCTTGGTTGTAATCAAGATAACACCGTGGCTGGCACGGCTACCATAAAGTGCGGATGCCGCAGGGCCTTTCAACACCGACATGTTTTCTACGTCATCGGCATTGATGCTCGAAATACCGTCGCCCAAGTCGAAGCCTCCGTTTGTGCCGGCACTGCCGAAATTGGTGTTGTCCAAAGGTACACCGTCCACTACATAAAGAGGCTGGTTATTGCCGGTCATTTCGGTACTGCCTCGTAGAATAACGCGCGTAGAACCGGAAGGACCACCGGCGGTCTGGCTGACTACCAAGCCCGGCACACGTCCTGCCATGGAGTTGATAAGATTCGTTTCTTTCGCTTTGGTCAAGGCTTCACCTTTCACTTCATCAATGCCATAGCCCAACGCTTTGCGCTCTCTCTTGATGCCAAGGGCGGTAACTACCACTTCATCCAATGCTTTGGCATCCTCTTTCAAGGTGATGTTCAAAGGACCTCTTCCCGCTTTTACTTCTTCGGATTTATAACCCACGTAGCTGACAACGAGCGTAGCTCCCGCTTTTACATTCAAACTGAAATTTCCATCCAGATCGGTAATCGTTCCGTTGGCAGTTCCTTTCTCCACTACGGAAGCCCCAATGATGGGACCTGTGGCATCGCTCACTTTTCCGGTTACCTTGTTGCTTTGTTGTTGAATAGCCTGGGAACTTGGTTCCGTTGCTGCATACACTTGCTGGAAACCTCCCGCCATCCAAAGGGCGAGTGTTCCGCAAAACAGTAGATACTTACATTTTTCCATATTCATAGCATATATATTTAAGATTCCTATAATATTTTCACCCAGTCGATGTACATATTCACTTTCTGACCGTCTTTCAGGCCCGTCAGTTTATTAATGTCGGTAATTCCTGTAAACGCACCTCCCACGGCGAGGTTGAACAGGATGTAGAAGTTGTCGTGGAAGTATGTGTTCGAGCTAATGTCGAACGTATGAAACTTGACGTTGTCGATGGATATTGTCAGGTTGTTTTCATCCCAATCCAGAGAGTAGGTGTGATAATTGCCGTCTTGCAGGCTGTTGGCAACATTGGCTTTGTAGTATTGCTGTTCGTGAGCCGCTGCGCTAGGGCCATAGTGAATGGCGGTGTTCACTTGTTTTTCCGAATCGCCCGCAGCCATTCCGCTCTGTTCTCCCATTTCCATAATGTCGATCTCCCCGCATGCCGGCCATTCTTTGTCGTTATCTCCCATCATCCAGAACGCAGGCCACAGTCCGCCGTTAGTCTTGGGAAGCTTGATGCTTGCTTCTATCTTGCGATACTTGAAACTCTTTTTCCCTTTTGAATTGATCCTGCCGGAGTAGATTTTATTCCCTTTGCGTTCGGCGGTAAGAATCAGAACCGATTTATCCCCGTCCTTTCCAACCGATACATGAGCGGCATCGTATGCCTGTAGCTCTTGATTGGTCCAACCGGGTTCATGAGTTTCTTTCGTCCATACTTTTTCGTCGAAAAAGTTGAAATCGTCTTTAAAAAGAATGTCTTGTGGATTTTCCTCCGATTCCGTTCCAACAGAATCCGACGAACAGGATTGTTGCGCGAAGCAAACGGATAAAAATAGGAATAGTGCTACTTTTTTCATCGTTTTAGCATTTTAAAGGTTAAACGTAATATGTGCTTTATACTTGTAAAGCTTGGTGCAAAGATGCTAATATCCGGCTAAAACGATGGTCAGATTGCTGACATATTAGGTTTGATTGCTGACAAATCTGCTGATTTTTATCGAACGGACGTTATCTTACCCATTCTTTTTCGAAGATTGTTGCTATACAAGAATGAGGTAAATGATAATTTTGCGGAGTGCCCTGAAAGGGCTTAATTATATAGCGTAGGGCAACGCCCTACGTAAAAACGACAATCTGAATTTGCGCCCTGAAAGGGCATAATTGTATACGGTTCCGCCCTTTCAGGGCTTGTGGCTGGTGTGTTTTTTCGTAG